>NZ_JAEQCE010000116.1:0-41531 GCF_020738665.1 Microcoleus sp. PH2017_08_TRC_O_A | reverse complement strand
TGTAAGGCTAACACTGCATAATTTCAGCCCAAAAGCGTTTGGCTTCCAAGTTTTCACAACTGATAAAAAAATCCGACCCACATCTGCGGAATGTGGGCTTGAGTTTTGAGGTTTGAGTTTTTTATTAAACTCGGAATCCAAAACTCAGGACTCATAATTTTTTGTCCGTGGTTAGTAGTTAGTAGTTAGTGGTTAGTAGTTAGTGGTTAGTGGTTAGTAGTTAGTGGTTAGTGGTTAGTGGTTAGTGGTTAGTGGTTAGTGGTTAGTGGTTAGTAGTGCTGTCCCCGCTCGCAAACAGTAGTAGTGCTGTCCCCGCTCGCGAACAGTAGTTAGTAGTCATCAATTCCCAATTATTAATTCCCCATACTCAGTTACCAATTATCAAATATGAGCTCGCAGGCGCAATATTTTTAGCAGAGTGTTGAATTGATCGGGTAAAGGCGCGATCGCCTCAATCAACTCTCCGGTTAACGGATGCTGCAATTGCAGGCGCCATGCGTGGAGGGCTTGTCCGGTTAAATTTACGCCGATGGAACGGTTGGAACTGTACATGGGGTCGCCGACTATGGGATGTTTAATTTCGGCTGTGTGGACGCGAATTTGATGGGTGCGGCCTGTTTCTAATTGATAGTGCATTAAGCAATAGTTGCCGATTCTTTCTTTGATTGTCCAGTGAGTAACGGAGGGGCGGCCGCCTTTTTGTTCTGGTACTACTGCCATTTTTTTGCGGTCTGTGGGATGCCGGCCGATGGGTAGGTCTATTGTACCTGTTTCGGCGTTAGGAACTCCGTAAACTACGCCTAAATATTCCCGGCGGGCGGTTTTGGTTTTGAGTTGGGCTTGCAGGTTTTGGTGGGCGATGTCGGTTTTGGCGATCGCGATCGCACCTGTTGTATCTTTGTCTAATCTGTGGACGATTCCGGGGCGTTGAACGCCGCCGATTTCTGCGAGGGGACAGTGGGCTAACAGGGCGTTGACTAAGGTACCGTCTAGATGTCCGGCGGCTGGATGGACGACTAATCCGGCTGGTTTGTTGATGATTATTAGGCTGTCGTCTTCGTAGAGGATGTCGAGGGGAATTGCTTGGGGTTCTAATTTTGTGGGCTGGGCTTCGGGTAAAGTGATGTGGATGCGATCGCCCGTTTTGACTGATATTTTTTTCGAGGTGCAGGTTGCGTCGTTGACTTTGACGTTGCCTTGTGATATCAGAGTTTGGATTCGCGATCTCGATAAGTCTGGTATCTGGTTTGACAGCCAAATATCTAATCGCTGAGTGACATTAGTTTGATTAAATTCCTCTGTATTTTCTACTGTATATATCTGTGCCGTAGTCTTTGTTTCTATCATTTATTGTTGACGATTTTTTGTCTTTATTAAGACAGGGCGCTTGAAACCGCGTCTATACGAACAAAACCCGAGCGAGCGAGGGGTTGAAGACAAAGGCAATTAAAATTACGTTATCCTCTCTTAGTCGGCGTCCGGCTGACATCGTGTGTATAGCCGCGGTTGAAACCGCCGTCTCATCTTTCATCCTAACATCTTTTAGTTTAATTGTCAGGGTGCATCTCAATGCAAGCGAATATATGCGTAGGGGCGAAGCATGACCGCAGACAATATGGGATTATAACTAATAACTTATATGCGGTCATGCTTCGCCCTCTTCAAAAACCAGATGCACCCAATTGTCAATTTCAGCGACAATTATCACAGTGCCCGCAGCGCATAGATGTAGCTTCCTTGGTAAAGCCAAAAGCTTGCAGCAAAAATTGCCACCTGCACTCCCGATGCTTGAGATATTTTGCCATTTCTTCGGGGGCGGTAAAGTTTTGTTTGACACTTTTTTGTTGTGCGGATTTGTCGATCGCATAATTGAAAGGATCTTCCCATCTTAACTGTCCGCTGCTGTGCAAGATCGAAAGGGCGATCGCACTTTCAGGGAATTCCCGCCCCACAGCATCTGCATCGCCCTTAGCCGGGAGTTGTTTCGCCAACTGCTGGGCTTCTCGAAATTGCGATCGCAATTTGTCTTGAAAAAATTGTGCTCTTTGTTTGTCATCGGGATAAAGCAAACCCGTCGGTTCGCTAATCAACGTCAGGGCGATCGATGATTTACCGTCCCGTCCGCCTCTACCTATTTCCTGAATGTATTCCGATAATAGCAAAGGTGCTTGAAAATGAACAACCCAGCGCACATCCGGCTTATTAATTCCCATCCCGAAGGCGCAGCTACAAACAACAAATTTCAGATCGTTATTCAGCCAAGCTGTTTCTATTTTTCGGCGCGATTCTGGACTCAAACCTGCATGATAGGCTGCCGTTTTATAACCCGCATCTTCCAACAAATCCGCCAAGTTTTCGCTATCTTTTCTAGTGCGGACGTAGACTAAACCTGCTTCTTTTGGTCGAGCTTTGATAAAATTTAATAACTGCTGTCTCCGCCCTCTGGGTGTCCAGACAGTTTGCACTTGCAGGTGCAGGTTAGAACGGTACGGACTCAGCAAAAAAGCTTCCGGCTTGTGTAGTTGCAAGACTTTGTTGATTGTTTGCTGCGCTTGGGGGTTGGCGGTGGCGGTGAAAGCTGCGATCGCAATTTTAGTTCCTTCCGGCTTAGATTTTAACAAAGCCGATCGCACTGTACCCAAACGGCGGTAAGCGGGTCGAAAAGTATCGCCCCACTGGACTAAACAGTGAGCTTCATCTAATATTAAACCGTTGATTGGGATGTGCGGCTGACTGATAATTTCCCAAACAGGTTTGCTGAGCAATGTTTCGGGAGATAGGTACAGCAATCTCAACTTATTTTGTTGTAGCGATTGCATAGTTTGTTGGCGTTGCTGTGCTGGTAATTGACTGTGGAGGAGGGCAGCGGGTAAATTGCGATCGCGCAATTCTTGCACTTGATTTTCCATCAGTGCGACTAACGGCGAAATCACCAAAGTTAAGCCTGTTTGTAATAAAGCTGGCAGTTGAAAGCAGATTGATTTGCCACCACCTGTCGGCATAATTATCATTGTATCTTTCCCGGCTAACAAACTGCTGACGATTTCTCCTTGAGGCGGCCGAAAGTCGTCGTATCCCCAGATTTGTTTGAAGGCGGCGCGGGCTTGATTTAATGATGTTGGTTCGTATTTCATTTGACTGAGTTAAAAAAATGTCTAGTTTTGCCACAACTAACGAATTTTTGGTAAATTCGGATCTTGGCGACAAGTCGAGAGTGGTAATTGTTCGCCACCTTGTATCGTGGTAATTCTGATTCGATTTCTATCTGTTACCACATCCAAACAAGCACAACCATATCCATAATTGACATTAGTTTTGACATATTCATCGTCGTTAAAAGGAGGAATATTATCCATTCCTCCGGCTTGATATCCCCCTTGCGCCGAGATAATCCACTGAGCATATTTGTCTTTGAGATACCAATTAGCAGGCGTGGGATTAATCAACCATCCGCACCTGGTTTCAGCCGCTTTCGCAGGAATAACAACGATCGAAAAAGATGAGATAATTGCAGGTATCAACCACTTTAGTTTCATAGCTTTACATCGTAATTTTTGAGCGACAATCATACAGGAATTACCTGCTTCAACAAAAGAAACCGGGTTTTTTAGCGAATCTGCGGGTGACAACGAAATATTGTCGCAAAAACCCGGTTTCTGACTACCTGCGCGTCCAGGAGTGTCCCAAATCCAAAATCTAAAATTGCCTAAGACTCGCCGTCTCGGCGCCCGAGTTCGTACACGCCACCGCCAATACAGGCGATCGTCCCCATAGATACCGCCCAACTGGCACCCAACGACAATTCGACGCCCCAATTGCACAATCCGCCCACAATCAAAAAGGGCAGAATACTCAACAGGGAAGCATAAAAGGCATTTTGAGCTTCTCGGGCTTGGCGGGTTCTCTCAAACTCCGCTTCCGAGGTGTAGAGGGATCTTTCGGCAAAATTCATCCAGCGGTTGAGTTGCAGGATTACCCATTCTGTGATGGGTGAGAGACCCCAATACAGGGCTAAAGACCATAATGACGCACCGGCGATCGCAGTTGCGTCTATGGCAAAACTAAAAGGAAAAATTTCAGTAAGCATTGCTTGATGTGTGTTATAAATTTGAGATTTCAGACGACATCCAAAATCCCCGAACTACTATAGTGTCAAGCAAAAGCTCGATCGAATTCAACCGCAGCCGAAATTCTGAGGCCATTTTTTTTTGCCTTACCCCCGCGTAAATGCCCGGAAGCCTTGACACGGGTTTTGGATGGAGTAAGATACACGTTGTTGATAAACTGATTCGCGAAGGAAGGGTAGATATCAGACGCCATCTTGCAGCGAATTGGCACTCCTCAACGCACACTCGCACACACATTCAACTTGTTCGCCGTGAAAAAAATCCTGCAAGACTCTAGAGGCCCGCTGACGGTAAAACGCTTTTTTCGTTTCAGACAGATGCTGCTGCTGGCACTTTCGATCGGCATTGTGTTGATCAGCCCTTATTTGCAGCAGCAGGTGGTCAAAGCTCAGTCAGGTTTACCAAGCAGAGTAGCGACGGGTAATTTGTGGCAAGAAGCTTCTTTTCCAGTGGAAAGTTTTGAAGCCTATACTTCCCCCTTCGGCCCCCGCGGCGGGGATTTTCATTACGGTTTGGACATGGCGGCCCCGGAAGGCAGCTACATCCGCAATTGGTGGGGGGGTCAAGTTGTGGAAGTTTGGGAAGATGGCAGGTGCGGTACTGGTATGGTAGTGCGATCGGGAAATTGGGATCACATCTACTGTCACCTCAAAGGTAGGGTGCAAACCGCTAACGGCGGGCGTTATTATATCGATCGTGAAGGCGGCCTGCAAATTTGGCAGGGTCAAACTGTGCCGGCCGGTGCGAGAATTGCCAGAGTGGGGATGACAGGGCGCACGAGTGGGCCTCACCTGCATTGGGGATTGAAGTACGGCGGCCGCTGGGTAGATCCGGCTTTGGTACTTCGCGAAATGTATTCCAATCAATCTTAATTAGTCTGGGAATGAGGACTGAAGTCCTCACTACAAACTTGTAATTTTTAGGTTTGTAGTGAGGACTTTAGTCCTAATTCTTCTTAGTTTGTAGTGAGGACTTTAGTCCTAATTCTTCCAAAAAGAAGGACTGAAGTCCTCACTACAAACCTTACTGTAGTGAGGACTTTAGTCTTAATTCTTCCAAAAAGAAGGACTGAAGTCCTCACTACAAACCGGGAGCATCTCAGTTTTGCATTTATAGTGCGAGCGTCCCCGCTCGCGTGCTTGTATACGCACGCGAGCGGGGACGCTCGCACTGTGAAGAAAAAATGCTTCTTGCAAAACTGAGATGCTCCCCTACAAACCTTACTGCAAACATTTAATCACTGCTGACTAATTCACGTTGGGGCTAACTCTTTTTTTGTTGTCAACTCGGTGTATCGATCGACAATTCGGCGAAATTCCTCACCATCGATGGTTTCTTCATCCAACAGCGCTTCGACCAGCTTGTCTACCAAAGCGCGGTTTTCGCGGATAATTTGGCGGGCTTCTTCGTAGCAGTGAATAGCGATTTCTCGGACTTGCCGATCGATCTTCATCGCCATTGCTTCAGAATAATCCGATCGCGAATTCCAGTCTCGGCCCAAAAACACCTCATTGTTCGGACTTTCCAAAGCCACAGGCCCCAAATCCGACATTCCGTAAAGCGTTACCATCTGTCTCGCTAGCTTGCTGACTTCTGTGATATCGCTGCTGGCGCCCAGAGTTACTTCCGCATCGCCGTAAACTTCTGCCTCCGCAGCCCGTCCTCCCAAAGCTACAGTAATCCGGCTTAACAGCCACGCCCGACTCCTCAAACCTTCGCTGTCAAGCATTTCTTCGTCGAGTACGTAGTTGGCAAAGCCTGCGATGCCACCGGAACGGGGAATGATCGTTACTTTTTCTAGGGTGTCGGTATTTTTGAGCATAGTTGATACGAGGGCGTGTCCGATTTCGTGGTATGCTACTAGCCACTTTTTCTTACTGTCGAGCAGCGGATTCAGAGTCAGCCCGATCGTAATTCGGTCGATCGCATCATTAACTTCCAAAGTACCAATCGTGTCTTTGCGTCGCCTCGCTGTCAGAATAGCTGCTTCATTGAGCAAGTTTGCCAAATCAGCGCCGGAAAAGCCTGGAGTGCGACGGGCAATCATGTCTAGGGCAACTTCCTCGTCGAGTTTTTTGTTGCGCGCGTGCACTTCCAAAATCCCCAAACGCCCTTTGTAACTGGGCAAATCTACCGTTACTTGGCGATCGAACCTACCGGGCCGCAGCAAGGCAGTATCGAGCACGTCGGGGCGGTTAGTAGCTGCAATCACAATCACGCCGCTGTTACCCTCAAAGCCGTCCATCTCTGTCAGCAACTGATTGAGAGTTTGTTCGCGTTCGTCATTTCCGCCGCCAATACCAGCACCGCGCTGCCTTCCTACGGCGTCTATTTCATCGATGAAGACGATGCAGGGCGCATTTTCTTTAGCTTTGCGGAACAAGTCGCGGACGCGGGAGGCGCCGACTCCGACGAACATTTCCACAAATTCGGAACCGGAGATGCTGAAGAATGGGACGGCTGCTTCACCTGCGATCGCTTTTGCCAACATGGTTTTACCTGTTCCCGGAGGCCCGATTAACAGAACTCCTCTGGGAATTTTGGCGCCGATGGCGTTGAAGCGTTCGGGTTTTTTCAGGAAAGTGACAACTTCTTGCAGTTCTTCTTTAGCTTCTTCGATTCCTGCTACGTCGTCGAACATCACGCCGGTTTTGGCTTCCATTTGGAAACGGGCTCGGGATTTGCCGAAGTTCATGGCATTTCCTTGCGATTGGGTCGATCGGCGCAGGATAGCCATCAACACTGCCAACACTGCAAAAATTACCAGCAAGTTTACTACTAAACTAACTGCGGCCGCGTTGTCGGCTGTTTGTTTGACTTCAAAGTCGATCTTTTTGGCGCGGATTTGCGAGTAGAGTTCTCGGTTGTTGTAGTCGAAGAGAGTAACAATTTGCGCCTGATCGCTTTTTTGATCTTTTAGCCTAACTTTGGCAGTTCTTTGGATTTCATCTATTTCGACTTTACTGACTTGTCCTTTTTCTATGTTGTCGATGAGTTGGCTGTAACTCATCGTGTTGTTTGGCGCGCTGTCGGCAAACACCGGGGTAGAGAGCAATATTCCTTGAGAAATCACCAAACTACCCAGGATGCGCCAAAGATTTCGTCCTGGAATTGATTTTTTAGGATTCTGCTGGCTCGATTTGTCTTTGTTTTCAGCTAGATGTCCCAGCCATGCGTGTTTCCAAGAATTTTTCATATTACTTTTTGCCCAAGGTGGAATACTGCCAAGATTGACCGCTTGTGGTTTGCTACGTTCGTTTATTTTAACAAGATGCCGGGTGTTCAATGGGTTTATCTGTCGATGACATCTCAATAGGTACCTGAAGATGCAGGATTTTGAACCCACTGCGACTCAGAAACCGGGTTTTTTCGCGGCATCAGGGGCTTTCACCAAGAATTTTGGCAAAAACCCGGTTTCTCTGTCCCTCCACTGAACTTACCAGAAAGAATTCGTTTAAAGCCGGAACCTTGAGCGGGAGAAATTAAAATCCGACTATTCATTACTCCAATCCTCGGACTTCCAGGTAGAGGTCGCTCTTAACTGTCAACTGTCAACTGTCAACTGAATTTACGCACTGCGACTCAGAAACCGGGTTTTTTACCAAATCTGTCGGCTCTCACCAAGAATTTTGGCAAAAACCCGGTTTCTCGGCCCCTCCCACTCTCTGCGACTCAGAAACCGGGTTTTTTACCAAATCTGTGGCTTTCACCAAGAATCTTGGCAAAAACCCGGTTTCTCGGCCACGTCAAATCCCAAATCTAAAATCGATTGACATTTGCCGATCGCACTTGTTAGACTAATCATAGTCGTAATGAGTACGTCTTAGTCAAGCAGTTATTGTTTTTCAACTCCTATGGTAAAGATTGTCGGCATTGGTGGAAGTTTGCGGGCTGGCTCCTACAGCCAGTTAGCGCTGACGGTAGCAGCAGGACGGATGCAGGCCCTGGGCGCAGAAGTTGAAATATTCGATTTGCGATCGCTCGATCTGCCATTCTGCAATGGCGAGAATGATTATCACGATTACCCGGATGTGGAAAAGCTGCGGAATGCGGTACGCCAAGCCGACGGTTTAATTTTGGCAACGCCGGAGTATCACGGTAGCGTTAGCGGTGTTCTCAAGAATGCCCTGGATTTGATGAGTTTCGAGCATTTGGACGGGAAAGTTGCGGGTGCAATCAGCGTGTTGGGAGGACAAGTCAACAACAACGCCCTTAACGATTTGCGAACGATTCTGAGATGGGTACACGCTTGGGTAATTCCCGAACAAATTGCGATCGGACAAGCTTGGAAAGCTTTTAGTCCTGATGGTAAATTGTTGGATGAAAAACTGTCTCAAAGGTTCGATGAATTTGCTATGAGTTTGGTAGAAAATACTAAAAAATTGCGAGGAATTTCGTAACACATTTTCCTAACTGTCAACTGTCAACTGTCAACTGTCAACTGAATTAAAATGGCATATCGATCGCATCCCCGAAAGGATGCGGTACGTCGATCGGCATTCTTCCGGGTTTAGACTCATAGTTGTCAATCCACTTTTTGGCCAATTCCAAAGCTTCCTCTTCAGTTTTGGCATTTTGGACGGCGACGTGGCGGTTGCCGCAGCTATCCCAAACTTCGACGTAGAATACTTTCTGGGATTGAAGAATCCAACCTTTATAAGTGTCTGCTGGTTCCATACTTAAAATCGTAAAATAATCCGGCGGGGAGTTGGACTGACGACCTAATTATAAATATTGCACCGTGTAAAATGAATTTTACAGGGGGTTCTATAGTATTTTTGGAAAAAAGTCAGTGTTACGGTTAACCTCGTCATTGACCCCAGCCCAAAGGCATGGGGCTTGAAAGAGGAAGGCTCACCACCTTCACAAATTCAGGACTAAACCAGTGTCTAGCCTACGTCTTTAAGACAAACTGAACTGTCTGGGAGTGGTATCCCGCAAAACGTTAAGAATGCCACCGCAGCGTTTTTAACCACTTTGGCAGTCAGTGGCGAAGGGAAATATACACCTAGAAATAGGGCTTACCGCAACTTTTCGGTAGCAAACACTATGCGTACAGGGTCGCAAAATTTGAAACGGTAATTGTCCCGTTGAAAGTGCAACACTTTCATCACACCGAACTCTTGCGACTCCAAGGCGGTAGTAACAACAAATGTAAAGCCGTCCTGAAAGGACGGGGTTTCAAACCCATTTTTCTGATGACTAGACTAGAGCAATTATTTAACTGGAGAAATTATCTCCAACAAGCGGCTGTGACGATCGCGATCGTCCTGATCGCATCCCAGATAGCGGTATTGCCGGCATTGGCGACGGGCGTTTACGAAATACCAGTGTTGTCGGCGGGCGATCGAACTTGGGTGTGGGACAAAGGCGACGTACTCAGCCGGAGTACCGAAAGCAACGTCAGCAGCGTGCTCGACACCCTGGAACAGAAAACAGGAAAACAAGTCAGGTTTGTCACTATCCACCGCCTAGACTACGGCGAAACGGCTGCGACTTTCACCGACCAACTGTTTGAACAGTGGTTTCCCGCAAAAGAAGACCAGGATAACCAAATTTTACTCGTTCTCGACACTGTTACCAACAGCGCGGCAATTCGCACCGGCGAAGGGGTAAAGTCACTGCTAAGCGATGAAATTGCCCAGAGTGTAGCTGGGGAAACTGTGCAAGTGCCGCTGCGAGAAGGTAATAAATACAACGAGGCATTTTCCGAAGCTAGTTCCCGGATTGCGACTGTGATGTCCGGCGAACCAGATCCGGGCGCGCCTAAAGTTGTTGATAACATTCAAGTTGAAGGCACGTTTAAAAAAGCTGAAGAAACAGACCAAGGTAATGCCACAGTTGTTGTGGTTGTGCTGTTGGTGTTGGCGACAGTGATTCCGATGGTGACTTATTTCTGGTACCAAGGTTTTTCTTGAACAGTTGACAGTTGACAGTTGACAGTTGACAGTTGACGCTGGGACTAATCTTGAACGTATTCTCGATCGTTCAACAAAGCAAGTTCTGCCCGCACAAATTCCCGTCCCAGATAAGCCGCGTGATCGAACATTGTCACCGGGCTGGGGCGGGTTTCTTCTAGGATTTTGACGCAAAGTTCTTTGGCGGTTCTGCCGCTAAAAAGCGTGCACTGAGTGCGTTCTACTTTGCCGCGGGCGGGGATGGGTTTGCCGGTTTCGGGATCGACGGCGAGGCCGCGATCGTCGATAATGTTGGTGAAGTGTTTGGCGCAAATTAGGCTGGTTTCGCGATCGATGTAAATGATGAAGTAGCCGCCCGGATCGAGGTCGATGTGGCGTTTGGACAGCTTGTCGTCGATGGCGGTGAGGTTTTCCAAGGTTTGACTCATGGTTGGTGAAAGGAAGTAGATAATGGCTGTATTTGGTTCTGCTATTTCTAGTTTAGTGGGCTGCGGGACAAGTTTGGGAGTTTTTTGGGCGATCGACATTCTACCCGATATCTGCATACACGGCAATTCCCTGTGGGATGTCGGTTTTTGTTTAGATTAGTTTTTTGAACCACAGAGAGCGCAGAGAGCGCAGAGTGGAAGAAGAGAGAGGAACAAAATCTGTTATTATTAGATTTAGTAATGTTTTACGTTAAATTATAGATGAAATTTATAGACTTATTTTCAGGCATAGGAGGTTTCAGACAAGGTTTTGAAAAAATGGGCTTTGAATGTGTTTTTTCCTGCGAAATTAACAGCAAATGCCGGGAAGTGTACGCAGATAATTTCGGAGAATTGCCTTTTCCAGACATCAGTAACATCAATCCAGCCGAGTTGGCAGACTTTGATGTTTTAGTAGCTGGGTTTCCGTGCCAACCTTTTAGCATCTGCGGCAAAAAGCTGGGTTTTGAAGATACTAGAGGGACGCTGTTTTTCGAGATTTGTAAAATTATTAAAGTAAAGCAACCTCAAGTAGTTGTTCTGGAAAATGTCAAGCATTTAATCCATCACGACAAGGGAAACACCTTAAAAGTAATTATTGCCAGTCTTGAAGATTTGGGATACAGCGTGAATTACAAAATGCTTAATGCTAAAGACTTTGGAATTCCCCAACACCGCGAAAGAATATTTATTATTGCAACTAAGGGTAAAGAATTCAATTTTTCTCGTCTCAAAACCAAGTTTCCGCCAAAACTCAGGGAATTTCTAGACGAGACAGGGGATTTTGAAATATTGGATAAATCCGAGTATACTTTAATTGAGTCTCCGAGAAAGCAAGATTCGGGATTGTTATTTGTAGGCTATAGGAATAAAGGTACTTGGAAAACTGGCGTCAGGCCGAATACAGAACATTTATCGAGGGTGCACAGACAGCCGAATCGCATTTATTCGGTGGATGGCGTCCATCCGACTATTCCTTCGCAAGAAACATCGGGCAGGTTTTTTGTCTATTTTCGCGATCGAGATTTGGTGCGAAAGCTGACGCTGAAGGAATGCTACCGTCTGATGGGTTTTCCTGAAGATTTTAAGAGTTATCCGAGTGCGGGGGAAAGTTACAAGCAAATTGGAAATTCGGTTTGCGTGCCGGTGGTGGAGGCGATCGCGAAAGAAATACTCGACGGTTGAAACCGCCGAGTATTATCAGGGGTTTTTAACCCGGATTTAATCTGAAAACTTGCTCAGCTATGTTTGCGAAGGTGTCCATACAATTCTCGATCGCTCTGCTAACAAATCAGCTAATCTTTCAGCCCTGTCTCGGTCATCTTTCACCTGAGGTAAACCGACAATCAGAGCGTGGGATGCTGAATCAGGTACTGCATCTAAACCTAATTCACGAATTTGTCCTACTTGCAGACTAGCAACTCCGAAACAATTGTTGAACTTTGCTGCACATTGTTCGGGTGAACAAACACTGGCAATTGTTACCGATAAACCAGGCTCATTGGGTCGAAGTAAATAAGCGAAAAGTAAAACTATATCGCTGGTTTCATCAATCCATTGTCTCCGAAGTAAAGCTCTATAGACAATAGCACTGTCAGCTAAAGAATCGAATTCATAGTTTGTAGTCATAAGTATTTAGTCATAAAAATGTCATTCGCAGAACAAATTGGATAAATTTTATCCACGAACAATAATTATTATAGCACTTCATTACATATTTAAGACTGCATCTGAGTGACTCCTCTAAAATTTATCAGTCATACCTGGTTAAACCACTCTAGCCAATGAACTAACGTTGACGCGGAAATGAGATCTTCCGATTTATATTCCTGATTCTTCTGATGATAAATGTAAGCTTTCCCCTCGGCATTAGATGGGCAGAATAACCTGACTCTACAATCAGTATTTAGATTTTGCCAAGCCAGTCTAATACTACCTTGGTCATCTGTACCAATCGAGCATTTAGGAAAACTGTTCCCCATACTATCATAGGCTTCAGCAATTAATTTCATCGCTGTCCTGAAAGCATATTCAGTTGGTCTTAAAATTCCGTACTCATCCTCTTCTTCTAAATCTAAAAGTTCTAGCAGACCTTCAACAGTGATGCGAAAATTCGATAAACCGCTATTGCTGCTGGTATCAGTAATTTTTTCGTTAGCTACTGTCATAAGATTAAATTCCTTTTAGTCGATCGCCAATTCGATCCTAACACAGTTTAATGCTCGGGAATTTGCAGTAAGAACTTTTGTTGCTAGTTCATAATAAATTAGGACTGAAGTCCTTACTACAAACCTGTAAGAAAGGACTAAAGTCCTGAGTCCGAACCTTTATCAGGCGGGAACTTGGATTCTTTCACTCCCCGAAAGCTCAAACGCGGCGTGAATTGCTTTCAAAGCTGTGACACCCTGCGCCTCATCCACAACGCAGCTAATCTTAATCTCAGAAGTCGCAATCATTTGAATGTTGATTTTGTGCTGCGAAAGCGCTTCAAACATCTTCGCGGCTACTCCCGGATGCGCTACCATCCCGGAACCTACTACGCTAACTTTGGCGATTTCTGTATCGACTGCGACTTCGCCCCAGCCGAATTCAACTGCTGATTTTTCTAGGACTTCTTTAGCTGCGGCGGCGTCTATTTGTGCTACGGTAAATGCTATGTCGCGGGTTAAGATGC
This sequence comes from Microcoleus sp. PH2017_08_TRC_O_A, assembly GCF_020738665.1. Taxonomy (NCBI): domain Bacteria; kingdom Bacillati; phylum Cyanobacteriota; class Cyanophyceae; order Oscillatoriales; family Microcoleaceae; genus Microcoleus; species Microcoleus sp. PH2017_08_TRC_O_A. Next base: position 28,345 of record NZ_JAEQCE010000116.1, on the reverse strand, counting down.
CGTCGATATTGTGGCAGCGTTGCGATTGAATGATTGTATCTACGCTGATATTTTCTTCGGCTAACAGTCCGAACAGTTTTGCTGCTACTCCAGGGCGATCGGGTAATTGACGAATTGCCAGACGCGCTTGATTGAGATCCAACGCTACAGCCCTGACTGCGGGCGGTTTGTTCGATGAGGAATGCAGCCCGACAGGGGAGTTGGCGACATCAAATGCTTTGCAGAGTTCGGCAACTGCCCGATCGCAATCCGTAGCATCGATCGTACAACTAACCTTCACCTCGGAAGTGGAAATCATCTGAATGTTAATTCCCGCATCCGCCAAAGTCTTAAACATCTCGGCTGCTACCCTCGGCCGCCCGATCATTCCCGCACCCGCAATGCTAACTTTAGCTATGGGTCGTTCCTCTGCTTTCACTTCGGGTTCCCCCAATTCTGGGCGAGAATTCTTACCCAAGGCGGGGACAATTGCATCTGCAACCGCGACAGCTTGATTCAGGGAATTTCGCCTGACTGTAAAGGCGATATCGTTCGTATTTCCTTCGTGAATTGATTGGATAATTAAGTCTATATCGAGGTGTTGTTGCGCGATCGCACCAAACAACCGCGCTGCTACTCCCGGGCGATCGGGCAAACGCAACAGCGACACCCCCGCCTGATCCAAGTCAAATTCCACCGCATCGACCGCTTTTGCGAGCTCCAAGCCCTCCAAAGGCCGGGGTTGGGGGGGAGGCGACACCACCCGCGTACCGGGGGCGTCACTCCAGCTAGAAAGCACGATCAGCGGCACGCCGTAATTTTTGGCAATCTCTACCGCGCGCGGATGCAGGACTTTTGCACCCAAACTCGCCAATTCCAGCATTTCGTCGCAGGTGATCTCATCCATCAATTGCGCGTCGGCTACCAAGCGCGGATCTGTAGTTAGAATTCCGGGCACGTCGGTATAAATTTCGCATCTGTCGGCGCGCAAGGCTGCGGCGAGGGCTACTGCTGTGGTATCGGAACCGCCGCGCCCCAAGGTGGTGATTTCCAATTCTCCGGCGTCGGCGATGCCTTGAAAACCGGCAACGACGACAACTTTTCCGCTATTTAACTGGGTTTCCATGCGCGCCGGATCGATTCGCAAAATCCGGGCGCGGGTGTGGGCGGCTTCGGTGACAATCCCGACTTGGGCGCCGGTGAGGGAAATGGCGGGCTGTCCCATTTCCTGCAATGCCATACTCAAAAGTGCGATCGATACTTGTTCCCCAGTGGAAAGCAACATATCCATTTCCCGTTTGTTGGGATTTGGGGAAATTTCCTTAGCGAGTTTCACTAAACCGTCGGTGGTTTTCCCCATTGCTGAAAGTACGACGACGAGGGAGTTTCCAAGCTGTACTGTTTTGACTACTCGTCGGGCTACTTCTAAAATGCGATCGACTGTACCAACCGATGTTCCACCATATTTCTGAACAATTAGTGCCATAGGACTTACACAAAAGTGATGCAATACTTTACTAATCAATTAATATACGCAAATTCTGGATTAGAACCGATGTCAATCTTGTTTTTGGGGCTGGTAGCTGCCAATCAAGAAACCGGGTTTTTGGCGAGATTGAGGGTTTGAATCGAATACTTGGGCGAAAAAACCCGGTTTCTCGTCACCGCTGCTTCAACCAGTTGACAGTTGACAGTTGACAGTTTGAGAGCGACCTCTACCCTTAAGTCCGAGGATTGGAGTAATGAATAGTCTGATTTTAATTTCTCCCGATCGGGCTTTGGGCTTTCAAGCAATTCTTTCTGGTAGGTTCAAAGAAACCGGGTTTTTGGGAGATTGAGGATTTTTTGCGAATATTTTGGCGGAAAAACCCGGTTTCTGGCTACCTATTAGCTGCCTTCTAACTCTCGCAAACGCGCTTCCAAAGCTTGAATTCGCAACTCAGCTTCTATGCGCCTTTGTCGTTCTTGTTCTGCTGCTAATTCGGCTTGTTCTGCCCGTTCATCAGCGGCCAGCAGCAAATTCCCCTCAGCATCCCACCAGCGCAGCCAAGGCAGTTCTACGCCCTGATAAACTCCTTGCCAAATGCCCAATTCCAATCCCATTGGCTCGATTTGGTAATGTCCGCGCTGATTTTCTGACATTAACTCAAATCTATCTTCTACCAAATGATAGCATTCTATTTTGGCTTTTTTGACTTCATAAATTCCGTAAAAAGCAGGTCTAATAATCCGTTCGTAAATCCAGAATTTCCCCTTTTTGGGAGTTTTATCTCTTTCTTCGCTGCCATCTCCCGAAACAAATTCTAGTATAATTAACGGCGGCATTAATTCTTTCCACATCACATAGGAACGCCGCATATTTCCGTCGAGAGTTGGCGGCACGTCGGGCACGTAAAACCAATCTGGTGCTTCGGCTCCTTTTTCGGGCGGTTCCGGGGGTTGCGCTACTCGCCAGTAAATACCTGAATCTTGACCGATGCAGTATTGTCCGTCGGGATGAACTTGGTCTAGAATAGGTCTAATTGATGTTGTTAAGAGGATGCTTTGAGGGTGTTCTTGAAAGTTTTTCACAAAAGTACCGTCGGAGTCTGGTAATTGAGTGTGGTCTGGAAAGTCTGTTGCTAAAAATTCGGGTTTTTCGGTGACATTCATCTTGACCTCTTGAATGTTGAAAGATTATCGGCAGTCACTAAAAGTTGGGAATTGGGAATTGGTAATTGGGAAAAATGTAATTGCCAGCACACATTACTTAATTGAGTAATAGTATACTGGTTTATTGGGTGCATCTCAACTTTGAAGAGGGCGAAGCATGACCGCATATAAGTTATTAGTTATAATCTCATATTCACTGCGGTCATGCTTCGCCCCTACAGATATATTTCCCAAACTCCCGATGCAACCCGTTTATTGTTATTTATAGATTGACAATTCTATTGTATCATCGTTTTCAGCCTCATGTTGCTATCTAGGGAATTTTGAATATGAGTCAGTACAAGTTAATTATTTTCGACTTTGACGGCACTTTGGCAATTACTCATAAAGCCATTATATCTTGCATTACTAAAACTTTTGAAAGTTTTGGTAATACACCGCCTGAGGCAGATATAATTCAAGGGACGATCGGCATTAATTTACCAAATACTTTTAAAATGCTGCATCCGGCGATCGAGGAAAGCGCAATTCCCGAATGGGTTGAAACTTACCGCTCTTATTATCGGACTGAAGGTGAAAAGCAGCTCGATTTATTTCCTGGTACCAAGCAAATTTTGCAGTTGGCGAGCAAGTCGGGATTGAGCTTGATAGTTTTCAGCAACAAACACGTTAGTTTTGTAAATCTGTTCCTGGAAAAGTTGAGAATTAACGGTTTTTTTGATTTGATTTTAGGTGATGACGGACAAATTATTCAAAAACCCAATCCAAGTGTTTTTCACTCGATAATTAAACCGCTGTTCCCGGATTTGGATCACAGTCAAGTGTTAATGGTTGGCGATACAGCGGTTGATTTGCTGTTTGCTAAAAATGCTGGGATAGATGTTTGTTGGGCGGCTTACGGATATGGCGATCGCGCTGAGTGTCTGGCCCTAGCACCGACTTTTGCGATCGATGATATTTCCGAACTGGCTGCGATCGTTCAAAATTAATCTTGACTCGGTTTTTTTTCAGAATAGTTTGGATCGTTTAACAACTAAAAAAGATTTGATTAAAAACATTTCACTAGAGCTAGAGTTTCTATTTTGGCTCTAGAGGTAAAACTTTATTGCCGGCAGCAGTAAGCCGACTAAACGCTGTTAATTAATATTAGTTTTAAAAATGAATGCAACTGTAGGTAAACTCCCAACTGCGAGATTCATCAGCAAGTCCCAATCTAAAGTCTAAAATCTCAAATGGTATAAACTATACCAGAGATAGAGAAGGCGCGGCAACAACTATTATAAGTTAACGGGTAAGAGTCGTTTGAATGCAAAAAGTACAAGGTAGAAGGCAAGAAAAACCCGGCACACTGATTTATTGTTGGTATAATTTAATGCATAAATTTTGGAGGATGATTTTCTAACTTCGACATATAGTGGATCTAGCTCTCATATTCGCGGACGTTGTTGGGAAGAGGGCCCTCTTAATTTAAGGGTTATATAAGCTGTCAGTCATACCTCATCTTTTTGAGAAAGGCTATATAAGAAAATAGGAAATTTTTGTTAAAATTGCAGGGTATGCTGCCGATCGCGATCGATAATAAACTCAATCTATAAAAACTTATGCAGATCGATATAAGTATTCCTTTTGACAATCTATCGCCGAATCGTACCGGCCCCAATGCACCGAATTTAATAGAAGAAGTATGGAGGCTGTACGATCGCGCCCTGGCAGCTACCAGCAACGGCATCGCGATCGCGGACGCTACACTTCCGGACAACCCAATCGTCTACTGCAACCCAGCTTTCGAGAAGATTACAGGCTACGATCGCAGCGAAATCATCGGACACAACTGCCGTTTCCTGCAAGGCCCGGATACCGATCGCGCAGCCGTCGATCGCATCCGCGCAGCCCTGCGAGAACAACACGACTGCAAAGTAGTTCTCAAAAACTACCGCAAAGACGGCACGCCCTTCTGGAACGAACTCACCATCTCACCGGTGCGCGATAGCAGCGGCACCGTTACCCACTTCATCGGCGTCCAAGCTGAGATCACCGATCGCATTCAAGCAGAAGAAGCCCTCAAACAAGCCGAGGCAAAATACCGCAGCATCTTTGAAAACGCCACCGAAGGCATATTTCAAATCGCCCCAGACGGGCGCTACCTCAGCGCCAACCCGGCACTCGCCCGCATCTACGGCTACGATTCTCCGTCAGAACTGATCGCAAAATGTTCGGCAACAAACATTTATGTCGATCGCACCCGCCGCGCCCAATTCGTCGCTACTATTACCAAAAAAGGCTCCCTGAAAGAGTTTGAGTCCTGCATACTCCGCCGGGACGGCAGCACTACCTGGATCTCGGAAAACGTGCGCGAAGTTGAGGGCGAAAACGGCGAACTCCTTTACTACGAGGGAACCGTCGCCGAAATCGCCGATCGCAAGCGCGCTGAAGCAGCCCTGGGCGATCGAGAATATTGGCTGAAAACCGCGATCGATGCCGTACCCGACGCAGTGAACCTCACAGACAGCGAGGGGCGCTGGCTGATTGCTAACGACTGCGCCCTCCAACTTTTGGGCCTCGATACCTCAGACTACCAGGGCAAAACTACCGCCGAACTTGCTGCTACTGCCGATCCGAGAGTCAGAGAAATCCTGCTAACTTGGCAAGAAACCGAGGAAACTACCTGGGAAGCCGGTACTCTGACTTGCACCCGCCAAGTTGTCTCCTTACCTACAGGCGGCAGCAATTGGTTTGAAGTGCGGAAAGTGCCGCTGTTTAACCCCGACGGTTCCCGCAAAGGCATGGCAGTGGCGGGGCGGGACATCACTCAGGAAGTCGAAGCAGAGGCAGCTTTGCGGGACAGCGAACAGCGGTTCCGGGCAATTTTTGAACGCGCTGCGATCGGCATGACAGTGGCTACCCTCGAAGGCGTGGCGATCGCGACTAATCCGGCATTTCAAGCTATGCTGGGGCGATCGGAAGCCCAACTGCGCGGCGCCGGCATCGACGACTGGGCGCATCCGGAAGACGCAAAGTCCGATCGCCACTTGCGCCAACAGTTGGTCTCAGGATCGCGCGAAGCTTACCAAATCGAGAAGCGCTACCTCCGCCTAGACGGCAGCATCAGGTGGGGACGCCTCAGCGCCTCTGTCATCCACAGCAGTCACGAAACGCCACAGTTTATTTTGGAAATGGTAGAGGATATTACCGATCGCAAACTTGCCGAATCAGCTTTACTGCAAAATGAAGCTAAGTGGCGATCGCTAATTCTCAACAGTTCCGACATCATTACCATTCTCGACGGCTGCGGTCGCATTGTTTACGAAAGCCCTTCTGTAGAAACAGTCTTGGACTACGAACCAGAGGAACTCATCGGTCAAATTGCCCTCGATTTCATTCACCCTGATGACCTGCCCTCGGCGATTTCCGACGGCGAAAAACTGCTCGCAAATCCCGGCGATCCGATCGCCCTCAAAGGTCGGTTCCGGCGCCCTGACGGTTCTTGGTGTTTTCTCGAAGGAGTCGGCATCAACTTGCTAGCAGACCCCGCTGTGAACGGAATTGCGATCAACTCTCGCGACATGACGGCGCGCAGACAAGCAGAGTACCGCCTCAGCAAAATCAACGAGTGCTTTTTGGGATTCACCACCGACGCGGGCTTGAACATTCAGCGCCTGACATCCTTAGCCGGCGAGCTTTTGGGGGGAAGCAGCGCCATCTACAGCCACGTCGGTGGCGGGCTGCTGCGGGCGATCGCGACTTGGCAAGCGCCGCCCGATTACCCAGAGGTCGATCGCGCCGAAGGCCATGTCTGCACCGATGTCTGCCACCAAGCCAGCGATCGGGCTGTGGCGATTCCTGACTTGCAGAACACGATCTACGGCGAAATCGATCCCGCTGTCATCCGCTACCAACTCAAAAGCTATCTGGGACAAGCAGTCAGGCTGGGTGAGAATTACGTGGGTGCCGTGTGCGTAGTCTACACCGAGTCGATCGCACCCACAGAAGCCGACTGCAAGCTGATCGGAATTATCGCTGGGGCGATCGGAGTTGAGGAAGAACGGGCTGCTGCTGCCGATCGCGATCGACAAAAATCCCAGGAATTGCAAACAGCTTTGCGCGAATTGCAACAAACTCAAATGCAATTAGTCCAAACCGAAAAAATGTCTTCCCTCGGGCAAGTGCTAGCAGGAATTGCCCACGAAATTAACAACCCAGTTGGCTTTGTCGCCGGCAATCTCTGCCACGTCCGCGGCTACGTTCTCGACTTGCTAGACATCGTGCAGATGTATCGAGAAGAATTGCCGAATCCCCCAGCCAAAATTCAGAAACAAGCTGAAGATATAGACTTAGAATTTTTAGCAGAAGACCTGCCCAAATTGCTAAATTCGATGCACACAGGATGCGATCGAATTGTAGAAATCATTCAAACTCTCCGCAATTTTTCCCGGGCAGACGAAGCTAAATTCAAGCCTGCCGACCTTCACGAAGGTTTAGAAAGTACCTTGTTAATGTTGAACAGCAGGCTAAAAGCCAAGGCACACTGGCAGGGAATTGAAGTAATTAAAGAATACGGAGAACTGCCAAAAATACCATGTCATCCCGGACAGCTCAATCAGGTATTTATGAATATCTTGGCAAATGCAATCGACGCTTTAGAAGAAAGCAGCAGCCCAGCCACAAATACCCCCAATTCAAGTTTTCCAGCAATCACAATCAAAACTGAAATGATTGATAACAATAGAATTTATATTCGCATCTCAGACAACGGCCCGGGAATTCCCCAAGATAATATCGTGCGTTTATTTGACCCATTTTTTACCACAAAGCCCGTAGGTAAAGGCACCGGTTTGGGTTTGTCAATTTCGCATCAAATTGTGGTTGAAAAACACAAAGGTAAATTGCAGTGCCTCTCGGAACCGGGGAAAGGCACTGAATTTATCATCGAACTTCCAATTCAATAAGAAATGAGAATTAAATAACTTATAATCTTTATTGTTCTTGTGGGATGGGCGTCCCCCCCGTCCTTTGTGTACGGGCGGGACGCCCATCCCACTTTCAAGAGTGTAAATTATTTAATATGCGATCCTAAGCTCGTTTCTTCCACCTTGTACCATATTCGATCTAATACCAAGCAAGAAAAAATCGGGTGCATCTGGTTTTTGAAGAGGGCGAAGCATGACCGCATATAAGTTATTAGTTATAATCCCATATTTTCTACGGTCATGCTTCGCCCCTACGGATATATTTGCTTGCATTGAGATGCACCCAAAAAATAAAAAATCGTTGTTTTCTCACATATTTTCGTGCTTGGCGTCGCTCGATTTTCGCTCTTTTTTTGGTACGATATTTCTGCGACGCAACCTACAGATACTAATCATATCATGTCCGGTCGATTACCATAACAAAAATGGTTTGTAGTGCGGACTTCAGTCCGTAAAATGCTGCGGACTGAAGTCCGCACTACAAACCTTTCGTAGTCCGGTTAATCCAGCGGACACCATATCAGTGATTCCCAAATCTAAAATCTCAAATCCTATGACTTCTGTCGCGTCTTGTTGTATACTAAGGAGATCAGAGGTGTCAGTCTGGCTGCTAGTTTCGGCACTGTACCGACTTCAGTAGCTTTTTCAGACTGAGGAAAGTTTGTAATTTCTAACTCATTTGGGGGCAATTTACGAATTGCCCCCTTACTTTTGGGGCTGTTGCTGCGATCGCCCGCGTGCTGTATCTTGTCATAAAGCTCGATCGACAATTCAATCAATCCGCCAGCCCTTCTCCCCGATAGCTGCGACACTTCCACCTCAACCCCCATCAGCCTTTCGTCTGACAGACTCCCTCGCTAGCGCAACTTCTGGACTTGAGTTATCCTGAACCTAATCCATTGTGGCAGCTTGACGCCCCCTGTCGCACCACAAACCAACAAAAGATCACAAAAACTAAGATAATTTTATTCTTGTAATTAAGTCTTGTAATTAAGGAATTACCAGAAACAATTGGTTGAAAGCCCGCCCGCCCGATCGGGAGAAATTAAAATCAGACTATTCATTAGTCCAATCCTCGGACTTCCTTTGTCAAGTGTCCTCAATCGGTCAACTATCAACTGTCAACTGTCAACTGTCAACTGTCAACTGTCAACTGAACAATTCCCAATTATCAAAATGAAATTCTTATTAGTGACAGATTTAGACAACACATTAGTCGGAGATGACGAAGCAACTCAACTTTTAAACCAGCACTTGCGATCAAAGCGATCGCAAATTTGTTTAGTTTACGCTACCGGGCGTTCCCATGCTTCAACCTGCGAGTTAATTTCCCAAAAGCAACTGCTAGCCCCCGACTATACGATCGCAGGTGTAGGCAGCGAGATTTACCAAAATGCCACCCTCGATTTAGATTGGGCGGAATATATTTCTCAAAACTGGGATAAAATTGCGATCGCCTCTTTAGCTCAACAGTTTAAGCAGCTTAAACCCCAATCCCTAACAGAACAAAATTCTTGGAAAATCAGTTATTGTCTGGAACCAGAAGCAGACAACAGCTCGATTCTCCAGGAATTGCAGCAAAAATTAACCGCATCGGGACTAGCAGCTCAAATCATTTTTAGCAGCAATCGCGATCTAGATATCTTACCAAAAACTAGCAATAAAGGCAATGCCCTAACTTATTTACAACAGCGCCTCCAAATTCCATCGAACGCAACATTAGTTTGCGGCGATTCTGGCAATGATATTAGTATGTTTGAACAGGATGTTCGGGGAATAATCGTTGCTAATGCTATGTCAGAACTCTTAGCATGGCATCGCGAATATGGTACTGAAAATCATTATTTAGCTGGCTCTGCTTGCGCTGGGGGAATCCTGGAAGGAATGACTTATTTTTGGGAATTTTGATGGTATAAAAGGCCATTAAAGGTTCGTAGTGAGGACTTTAGTCCTCATAAGATCAGAGGACTGAAGTCCTCACTACAAACACGGAGATTGCGATACCATCAGCTTGTACTCGCTTGTCGCACCGCACATGGAACAAAATACTTTACCAGTAGAAGTGATTCTCTCTCACTCCCGCCAATCCCTAGGGAACATTCGGCTGGATTGGACGCCACAACCGGGGAACTATCTGGATTTAGAGGGAAAAACCTACGCTGTCTTGGAACGCCACCACCGCTATCAACTCAAATCCGGGCGCTACCAACTGCAAAAAATTGCCTTGTACGTGCAGTCTGCCGCACTGCCGACGGAAAGAACATTTGTCAGCGGCATCTGGGTTATCGGAGTTGCTAGCTGCCACTTTAACGCTCGATCGGAAATTCTGCGCTGTGCTGTCAACCCCAATGGCCCCTGCGAGGGCTGCCGCGATTACCAAAAGTGTTGAATGCAAGCTCTGCGTACAGACAATTTTAGCTCGATCGGGCGATCGAGAGTGCCGAGGATCTCGGCATCTCCCTCAATTACCGAAAACTATCTAAACCAACTACCAACTCTAGAATCGAATTTAACTTCTTCCCGAACGCGATAATCTACCTTCTGATAGCTGTGCAGTAAGTCGCGAATGCCAGTATGAATCAAATTTTCTATCTGTAGCAACTGTTCTGAAGAACAGCGAACCTGAACTTTTTGGTTCGCTGACTCGCCGGAGTCGATCGCAGTATATTTATTAGGAACTCTGCTCAGCACGTAAGCAATTAAATCCTGCCGCAAGCCCGAGTGTGAAAAAACCTGTTGGTGGGGATGGTTGGGATAAGACCCCAAGATAATTTCTACTTCCTCTGTGACTACGCCCAAGGTGATATTGACAAGATTTTTCTGCATTTTCCCAATTTCCCAAATACTACTGAACTTAGATATTTGTTGCCCCCGATCCAGTTCGTCTCATTTCTCCGGAACTTTAGCGCGCTAATACCGCATATTTTGCTTCCGGAATAACCCGATCGAACTCAGAACTTACCTCTTCTATAACCCGCAGCACGTAGCAGGGAATATTGTCCGATAAAATAGCACTTGCCACCGCGCCTGTATGAATTTCTAATACTGCTGTTGCCGCAGCTTCAAACATCATTCGCTGCCCCGGAAACATCACTCTTTCAAAGTACCAATTAGGAATGTTTCCAATCCGCAAAACCTGAATTTGGTTAGTAGCATTGGCGTAATAGCACAAGATTTGGTTGTTACCTTGAGAAGATAGCTGATATGACATTTGAGAAATCTCCACACTCTTTAAAAAACTTACTCAGACTTCGCTTTGCCTATTCGTCGCAATTGCGAGTTTGGCTGTTGACAAAATGACCTACTTATTTTCTCGACGTTATTCGACAGCACGAATCACATCCTCAGTTATTAATTTATTTTTGATTGATTTTTCCTGCCAACACTTAGAATACTTGCACCGAAACCAGTTTTTTCCGGTTGAAAAACCCAGTTTGGTTGGTATGCAGTGCCTAACCCCTGATTGATTCAGGTTGGTTGTGTTGTCGCACTCCTCAATCAAAAGTACCGTCACTCACCAAACTCTCCTGACAACAGGTTTGTTTTTTGGCAGCCGGATGCTACTGAGAGTGCGACCTTCACTTGAAGAACCTGGGATAAACATTATCTAAAAAATATGAGGAAATTATGAAGATCGTCATTGTTTTAAATCAATATATTTTGCTCAAAGCATGGATTATAACACTTAGGCAGAAACCGGGTTTTTCCCTACCAACTTCGCTGTATTAGGGAGTATGGCTTAAACCATTTGGTCGATCGAGCAACAATCTGTAATTTATACAACAGTAATCTAAGTATAAATACGCATAAAGCCGATCGACTTTATGGGCAACAAAAGACCCCGACTCCCTGAGGTTATCTCTGGAACTTCTAGGGAATCAGGGTTTGAAGTAACCAATCACCGATCGATCTCAAAGCTAAATCAAAAAAATGAGGAAATTCTGAAAACAGCCCGAAAACTTCGACTTTCCGGGACGGAGAAAGTCGGTTCACCAAGATAATTGCGAGATTTTAGCAAGAGGCTGAGAACCATAAACCGGATTTCCGATCGCCATCCGGCTTAAATTCCCCGTTAGATCAAATCCGGTAGCATCGGAATTAATATTACCCACAGAAAGGACACGGCAGTGCCGTGTCCCTACAATAAATGCTTGCGATGGTTATATTTCTCGATCGCGCGATGGCAAGAGAGCAAGAGAGCCCGTGCTACGATTATTTTGCGGCGCAAGAAACGGCATTGCCGTGTCCTCCTTTGCTGAGAGTTAACAGTCAACTTTCCCCAGCTTAAAGCAACGTTTCCCAACCCAAAATTCCCGCAACTTGCTGCGCCAAACTCAAAGGATCGAAAGGCTTGGCAATCACCCCTGCTACCCCCAAATCAGCAAACTCGTTCAAATCCATCGCCTGCACCTTAGCCGTCAGAAAAATCACCGGAATCTCTCGAGTAGTCGCATTTTTTTGCAGCAAACCAAACAAAGTAACTCCGTCCATATCGGGCATCATTACATCGAGTAGAATAGCATCAGGGACTTGAGTTTCAGCTAAAACCAATCCTTTGCTGGCCTCGGGCGAAATCAGCACCCTCCAGCCACCTAAATGTTCTAGACAAGCCTGAATCACGCTACAGAGGTTTTGTTCGTCATCGATTACCAGAATCTGCTTTGCTGACATAATTAAAACCCTTATTTTAAATTAATCATCGTAAACTGAAAGAAAACTTATATCAATTCCGGCTGCGCTCATACATGATAGAGGAAAGGAGACGGCTTAGCCTTAGTCCCTACCCCAGATTAATTGTAGGGACTAAGGCCAAGCCGTCTCCTCATTTCGGCTAATAATTCCGATGCGATTTGATATTAGTAGGGTGGGCAATGCACACCGATACGCAGTGCCCACCCTATATAGAGTGCGTGCGTTCAAGACTGAAAATAATCTCAAAACTTCTCCCCTTCGCCTTCGGGCGGTGCAGGCACTGTGAAATAGAAACTCGTGCCTTCAGAGACAACACTTTCGGCCCAAATTCTGCCTCCGTGCTGCTGCACGATGCTGCGACAGATAGCCAAACCCAAACCCGTACCTCCTTTTTGGCGGGAGTCAGAACCATCGACCTGTTGAAACCGTCCAAAAATAGTTTCTAGTTTATCAGCAGGAATCCCCCTCCCTCGATCTTTGACTTCAAATAAAACCCGTGAAGCGTAGCTATCCCGTAGGGAATCGACCAAATCTTCAACCCTGACAGTTACTGTACACCCCGGAGCCGAAAATTTAATCGCATTGCTCAACAAATTTACCAGCAGTTGCACAATCCTGTCCGGGTCAGCCCAAATTTGTGCCGTTGCGGGCAAAATCGACAAATTAATCTTATTTTCAGCAGCCACAGACATCACAGCTTCCGCAGACTTCCGCATCAAAACCTGCACATCGCACCACTGCTTAACAATGGTAACTTGGCTCGAATCGAGTCGCTCTAAATCGAGAATATCGTTGACCAAACGCACTAACCGTTCGGTATCGCTTGACGCAATTTCTAACATCTGTTTGGCAGTTTCCGGTCGATCTTTGAGCACCCCAGCCGCCAGCAAACCTAAAGAACCGCGAATTGAGGTCAGCGGCGTTCGCAGTTCGTGGCTCACAATGGAAATAAACTCATTTTTCATTTTTTCAATTGCTCGACTTTCTGTGATATCTGTGACTGTGCCGACGTAACCAATTAGTTGACCTCCATCGGCAAAAATCGGAGCTGCTTTTGCCCGACCAAACCGGATTGTTCCATCTGGCTGGATGTGGCGGAATTCGCAGGAAAGTTCTTCACCAGGCGATCGCAATTCCGACCACTTAGACTGAATTAGTTTGATATCTTCGGGGTGAACAAATCGCATCCAGCCGTCTCCTAAAGCTTCTGCGGCTGTGAAGCCACCAATTGCTTGACAGCGCGGATTTGTATAGGTACATTTCCCCTCAGCATCTATTTTGAAGATGCCGACAGGAGAACTCTCGCTCAGAGAACGAAATAAAGCTTCGCTTTCCCGCAGTTCTGTTTGAGAAATTTCTAGTTCTCTGGTGCGCTGCAAAACTCGCATTTCTAAGAGTTCGTTGAGCTGTTGGAGGGCGGCTTCAGCTTGTTTGCGATCGCTAATGTCGCGCTGCACTGCCACCCAATGGGTAAACCAACCAGTTTCATCTGCGATCGGCACAATGCTCAATTCTACCCAAAATTCCGTCCCGTCTTTGCGGTAATTGATCAAGTCAACCCGCACCGGCTGCCAGGTTTTCAAAGCTCTCCGAATGCGATCGAGACTTGCCCTATTTGTTTTTTCTCCTTGCAAGATGCGCGGCGTTTTGCCCACAACTTCTTCTAGCGTATAGCCGCTCATCCGCGTGAAAGCTGGGTTGACATACAGAATTCGCGGGCCCGGTTCGTCAATCGGTTCAGCTTCGGTAATTAACACCGCGTCGTTAGTCGTGGTGATGACTGATTCCAACAAACGCAACTGTAATTCTTTAGCTTTGCGATCGGTAATTTCTGTAACTGTGCCCACCATCCGCACAGCTTCGCCCGTTTCGGTGTAAAAAAACTTACCTTTCCCTTCCATCCAGTGAATGCTGCCGTCGGGCCAAACCACGCGGTGTTCGTGACAGAAATCCGATCGCTCGGCGAGGGCCTGATTCCTAGCATTCTCCAAAGCTTTTAAATCTTCCGGGTGAACGCAAGCTGCAAAACTTTGATCTGTTCCGCCAAAAGTTCCAGGCGCCAATCCAAACAACTCTTCATGTTCCCTCGACCAAACCATGCGATTTTTCTGTATGTCCCAGTCCCAAAATCCAATTTTGGTAGCCGACAAAGCTAAGTTGAGCTGCTGGTTAATTTTCCGCAACTCAATGCTAGCAATAGCAACTCGCAGTTCTCGGGCAATTTCGATTTCGCAAGGCAGCCAAGGCAAAGATTTTGACCTCACAGTTTCTTGCCACAACTCAAAGGAAGTGCGAGGAGACATCAATGGGGTGCCATCCGGTTTAAATTCAATTGGCCAGTCGGGTTTGCCTGCCCAGTTGACAGTTTGAATTGCTTCGGGACGGAACCACAAAATGTAATAATTTTGCATCTCGGATATGGCAAGCACCAGCAAACCGCTAGCAATTTTCTTGAATTTCTCCGATGGCGGATACAGTTTTGAGAGAGAATCTGTATAAAAAACATCATTATTTATTTGAGGTTTTATCCAAGCTATTAAGTTTCTGATTTCTCCCAATTCTGGGGTTGTGCCAATGGCTGTTAGATTTTCATTGGCACAGACAACTCCACCGATAGCGCCCACTAATGCCAGCAATTCATCTCGGGATTTAAGTAAACCTTCTACAAAGCAGTGTGATTGAGAAATTTCAGCGATGAATTTATGGCAAATTTCTTTTAAATTAATTGCATAGTCCCGGTCTTCGCTATCTTGTTTGTAGCTGAGTTCTAGATTTACAAACTTTGCTACCAGTTCGCAAGCCGTTCTGGTTTCGTAGTTGATATACTTTGGTGTTCGGTGGTGACAGGCGATCAATCCCCAGAGTTTTCGATCTTTGATTAATGTCACGGTCATGCTAGCGCCAATGTTCATATTCTTGAGATATTGAACGTGGCAAGGCGAAACTGTTCTCAACAAAGATAAGCCCATATCCAGGGGGCGACCGGTCAGCGGATTGCACTCAGGAATTAGTTCTACAGCCTGATAGTGAATATCGGGAATAAATCGAATTAAATTCATGGTGAACTGCTTTCTAGCCTGCGGGGGAATATCCGCAGCCGGATAGTGCATTCCCAATAAAGGAGCCAAATTTTCTGCTTTATCTTCGGCGACGACTTTTCCCGCACCTGTGGCATCAAATTGATAGACGATCGCCCGATCGAACCCAATCATCCTCCGCACCTCTTCTACCACTGTCTGACACAGCAATTGCAGGTTTGGCGTGTTGTGGATTTTGTCGATCGGCTTTTGGACTAAATGATAAGAATTGAAATAATTGCTCGCTTTTGGGGAAACAACCTGCTCTAGTTC
This sequence comes from Microcoleus sp. PH2017_08_TRC_O_A, assembly GCF_020738665.1. Taxonomy (NCBI): domain Bacteria; kingdom Bacillati; phylum Cyanobacteriota; class Cyanophyceae; order Oscillatoriales; family Microcoleaceae; genus Microcoleus; species Microcoleus sp. PH2017_08_TRC_O_A. The sequence goes on along the minus strand of NZ_JAEQCE010000116.1, from coordinate 12,705 downwards.
AAAAATTAATACCGAACTTAATTGATACAGCGTCCCATGAAAAAAAGACTTGCGGTTTGGAATTTTGAATGATAAGCTGATATCGTTAGTTTGATTGCTGTTTTCACATAAAGCTTTTTGAATCGCCTTAATTTCCTCAGTCTCGACAAATCCATGTAAAAACTTGCCCAAAAGTTCTTGCGGGTAAATGCCGATCGCCTTAAAAGTATTATTGCTAACTTGCAAAATCTTCAACACAGTAGATTCCACCACCAACAGGATGCCGTGAGGTTGAATCGAAGCCGGAGCGTAAATTAATTCGCAGTCGGTGTCATCGCGATCGCCTTTCTCTGACGTTAATACCATTGCTTTCATTTGATTGTGAACATTGATCTAAATCAGCCTGTATTGTTAAATGACCGGGCTCTCCATCCCTCGACGCCATCGCGTCCGAATCCTAGAATTTAATAATCCCAAGTTTTGGCGAAAGCTTACCGGCGTTTCGGACGCCCGCTGCATCATTAGGTGTCAACAATCGCCTAACAACTTTTGTATCTATCGTTTACCGTTGAGGCCAGATCCCCCTCTTGCGGTCAACTGTCAACTGTCAACTGTCAACTGTCAACTGTCAAACGATTTTGGATTTTGGATTTTGGATTTTCGATTGGGGATTGAAGATTTGGATTTTGGATTTTCGATTGGGGATTGAAGATTTTTGATTGTCAACTGTCAACTGTCAACTGTCAACTGTCAACTCTTCCTTCTTCCTTCTTCCTTCGTGACAACTGTCAACTGTCAACTGTCAACTGTCAACTGTCAACTGTCAACTGTGTCAGAGCAAGTTTGTGTCGGAGTTGAGTCCGCTCCAAACGATTCAGGATGCGAGCAATTAATTCCGGTTCCACGATCGGCTTATTCACGTAGTCATCAGCACCCGCGACAAACATTTGACGCACTATTTCCGACTCAGAATGAGCAGTCAAAAATAGCACGGGAAGCTTGCTCCAGCGCAAATCGTTCCGCACCGCCAAACACAGCTCGATACCACTATAACCAGGCATCTCCACATCTAAAATTAGTAAATCTGGACAAGTGGTTTCGAGTACCTCCCAGAACTTTTCGGGCCGCTCTAATGTTGTGACTTGCAATCCCCAAGGTTGTAGAATCATTTTCAGCGCAGCCAATAGATGCACATCATCGTCTACTACCATAACTTTGGCTTCAGCAGCGCCTGTTTGATCGAGAACCTGGGCGACTGATTTGAGTATATCTGCTGGGGAGATAGATTTGTGTAAAAAGCCGGAAGCTCCCAAACGAGCAACTTCAATTCGATCGCTCAATTGATTGTTCCCGCTAAAAATCATCACTGGAATATCAGGTTTTTCAGTGCGGAGCTCGGCTAGGAGAGTAAGTCCGTTTTCCTGAATTCTGGAAAATGTCAAATCCAGTAAAATCGCGTCGGGAGGCTGTTGAGAAATCGCGCTTCTTGCGGATTGCCCAGATGTGGCAACTTCTATCTCAAAGCCCGAACCGGATGCTGCTGCTTTTAGTCGATCGCTCTGCAAAGTATCATCATCAACGATCAGAATGCGGCGCTTTTTGGAAACCGCAGTAACCAGCTCGCTTTCAGGTTCCGGCGGGCGATCGAATATCTGTTTGAGCAAATGCAGAAATTCCTCAATCTGCTGAGCAATCCCCGGTTTAAAGATGTTTTGGGCCTTGAACAACTGTTCGATCTTGCGCGCAACTTCCGAACCTTTCGGCAGCCCTAAAGTTCCCAAAGAACCGACTAATTTGTGAGCTTGCTCCTGGGCTTCCCGCCGCAGTTCGTTATCCAAGGTTCCGGTTTTCAGTTGGGCGATCGCGCGATCGAATATCACCACCTTTTCGATAAAATTAGCTTTTAACTTGCCCCGAATTTCCGCAACCACACTCAGGACTTGGAGGCGGCGCTCATCGTTGCTTAATTCCTGGCTGTGTGCGATCGATTCAGCAGGTACATTTTCTTGACTTTTAGCAGTTTCTGCCGTATCCCGGGCAACTTTTGGACTCTCAATCTCCTCCGGCAGACTTTTGAGCCGGTAGCCCAATCCATACACCGTTTCCACTAAATCTACAGTCATCCCGGCTGCTTTCAGCTTGTGCCGCAGCCCCTTGATATGAGCGGTAACGGCTTCTTCCTGAGGAAATTCGCCAGCCGACCAAATGCGATCGAGCATGGCACTGCGGCTGAAAATGCGCCGGGGATTTCTCAGAAAAAGTTCCAGCAGATTGTACTCTTTGGGAGTCAAATGCAGAACTTTTTCGCCATAAGTTACTTCCGTAGTATCCGGGTTGACTTGCAGTTTTTCCCAAGTCAAACTTGTACTCGACAAACTTGCCTTACCCCGGCGCAGCAAAGCCCGAATTCGAGCAATTAATTCTTGGAGATTAAAGGGTTTCACCACATAATCGTCTGCACCCGCTTCTAAACCTTGAACTCTATCGTTACTGCTATCTAGCGCTGTCAGCAATAAAATCGGCATTTGGCAGCCGGACGATCGCAATTCCCGACACAAACTAATACCGTCGAGTTTAGGAATCAGCACATCCAAAACAATCAAGTCGTAATCGTAGGCTTGTGCCAACTGCAAGGCTGTTTCGCCGTCTTCCGCCGTATTCACATTGTAATTATGAGCATTCAGCGCTCTGGTCAGCAAATTGATTGTAATTGTGTCATCTTCTACTAGCAAAATTTTCATAAGCCTAGCCTGTTATTTGACCAATTCTTGTGACTTTAAATCAAAATCTTGTGATGCAAATAGCGTTGCCTAACTCTTAATTTATTCGTATTAACCTCCTTCAAACAAATAGTATTGTGCAAATTGTAAAATTGTTACTTTTTATTTTTTCAGACCAACCGCCCCGACGATTATGAAGTTCTTGAAACACGAGCTTTTTTCCAGATATCACGACGATAACTCAAGGCGTCTTCCTTTTTCCTTCTCCTTCTCCTATATAGCGGTTCTCAAGCGTAGTGAGTATGCCCTGTTTGGCCGATGCCTCATGCCCCATGCCCCATGCCCTATGCCCTATGCCCCATGCCCGATGCCCTGTTTGGCCCATGCCCCATGCCCATTCGTACCTCATATGAGAGCTAGAAAGGCTATACATATCGAAAAGTTAAATCAGATGAGCCCTAGAATTTTAGGGCTTTTTCGACTTCAGCGCCTGCTGAATTTTTTGAATCAGATATTGCGATGAATCTTGCTGCTTAACTATATCTTCCCATTCAGAAATTTCAGCTTCAGCGTCTTCTAAATCTTTAACTAAAGAATGAGCAACAACACTTTTTTTAACTCCCAAATTTTCTTTAATGGCGGTCGGTGAATTGAAATCTTTTTCCGCTATTAATTCCTCCAACTCTAACAAAGCCATTTCCGCACGATCGATCTTGATGGTCACCGATTTAGCTACATTAGCACCCGCTCTTGCTGCCTCCGTGAGTTCGTGAACCCGAAGTTTAAATCGGCTGGCAATTTGCTCGATTTGGGTCCCCAATTCAAAAGTTTTACTTGCCAGTCTGCCAATTTCCAAACTCACCTTGCTCAGACCGCTGGGCTGATTTCCCATTTGATTGGTAACTACAGCCACCTGTACTGCTAAATGCCTGACTTGTTCGATCGCCTCCCCGATGGTTCGGGAAGTGCGGTTAACCGTTTCTAAATCATTAGCTATTGCTTTGCTAATACCCAAAATTTTCTGTGTATTATTGCAAATAGAATTAGCACCTTGAAAAGTAGCTTGAAATGCTTGGCGGCCTTCTGAAGAAATTAACTTCGCAATCCTCACAAATCGCTGATTTATTTGAGAAATTTCTTCAGCTTGTTTGACCAGTGTCACTTGCTCGCGACTCGGAGTATTCTGCAATACTTGGGCTTGAAGGTGTTGGGATTTTAGCAACTCCTGGCATTCATAAAATTTTGCCTGTTCTTGTTGAATGATTCCCATATATTTCTGTCTTTCTACTCTGTATTTTTGAATAAGCTTGTTAGCTTGAGCTAAAATTTTAGACTGGGCAATCACCAGAGTCCGAACGTCCAAAAGGCGGAAACTCTGATTGTCCATTACCACAATAATTGGTTCATAAATTAAATCTTTATGCCTGTTGAGAGACGCTTGTACGGCATCCTCAACTTTCCAGTTTTCCTCCATCAGCAAAGGCGGTATTCTCATAAAATCTAACAAGGCTCGAATCGGATGCTGACCGTAAATTTCTACGCGATCGGGGAGACTCATTTGTTCTCGAAATTTGACGCGAGAAATCATGCCCAATACCTGTGATTCGTGAGTAATAATCACTCCCGGTAGGTCTGGTTCTTGCTCGAATCTTTGAGCCACTACCTGTCCTGGAGTTGCAGCACTGACTTGGAAGTGGTGACACGGCAGATGTCCGATCGTGAAATCGGGGGTGAGTTGAGTTGGATTGCTCATTTACCCGGATAGTGTTAAGTAGAAGTTAACAAATTATATATTGATATTATACTGGATTAAGATTGTTTAAAGTAGTCAGCAACCCAGTCTTAAAAGAACTGAGCTTGTAAGAGTAATATCTCGCAAGCTGTGTTGACCAGCCTCAGCCTTAACTGGCTACGTTATTTGAGTCACGACACCGCAGAAAAACGGATACAAGCGCGCGACTTAAGTTGCGAGCAGCCCAAAATCTTAGCTCGAAGTTCCTGCTCCGGTGATTCACGAAGCTGCAAGTAAATCTAAAATCTAAAATCTAAGATCTAAAATCGACTGACTTCTTTGATCTCAAGTCTTTTGGAGCGGCCCCGTCTGCTGCGCCCCTGGTTCCCTCCCCAAAACAGCGGCATTCATATTTTGTCCTTTAAAACAACCGGGAAAATACCTAGATTGAAACCAAAAACCTTAAATCGAACTTTGCCGATCGCAACCTTTGAGGCTGCTTACCAGTTGTTACAGCAAATGGCTGAACTCCCGGGGGCGATTTGGCTCGCCGACGATGCGATCGCCAATCCTGAAAATGGGGAAGGAAACTCGTCCCAAAGGTTTGCAGCAGTGGTATCAGCTCGGTTTAGCGCGCTGCTGCGGGGCGAGGCATTAGATGAGTTGGCAACAAACGGACGCAAACACAGTGAAAAACATCTCACTTCGCAATTAAATGTGGATTTGACTTTCGATCCAGGGGCGATCGCCAAATTCCTCTCTCCCCTCGCAGACAAACTCGCAGAAATAACGCCCGCACCGCCAAGACAAATTGACATTCGCGCCCTCAAACAAGCAATTAAGAACATACAGCCGAACTCGGCAATTTTACAAAGCGAATTCACCCTAAATTTGCTGGATCTTCTCGCTACCGATGCCAGCAAAAACAGTCCCCTGCCCCTAAAGCTCCCAACAGAAATAGAGGGAAACTCAGCGTTAAAACCGATCGCTCCAGAAACGCTACACCACCAGATTGCCGAAGCCGTCAATCACTTACAAATTGCCAGTCCCTGCATTTCATTTTGTCAGTCTGTGGAAGATGCTTTGCAGCAGCAGCTAGAACAAGAGCGACTTTTGAATCAGGTGACAACTCAAATCCGCCAGAGTTTGGAATTACCAGTAATTTTGTCAAAAGCAGTTTCGAGAGTGCGAGAGTTTTTGGATGTCGATCGCCTGTTAATTTATCAATTTGAAAAAGTGCCAGCCCCCCACCATGCCGAATTAGGTAAAGAAATACCTATGGCGGTTTCTGGCGAAGTCAAAGAAAATCCCGGTTCTTACTTGTATTTAGGTCGCGTTACCTACGAAGCTTTAGCCAGCGATGCTATCTCGTCTGTACTGAATTTTAGTGAAGGCGCCCAGTGTTTTCCCGATGGAGTCATTGACAGAGAGAAATATCGCAAAGGTTTGGCTTTGTGCGTCACTGATGTGGAAATAACTTACTCTTCGCACTCTTGTTTTTTAGAGTTGATGCGGCGGGCGAAGGTGCGGGCGAAGTTGCTAGTACCGATCGTAGTTCAAGACGAATTGTGGGGGCTGCTAATCGCCCACCAGTGTACTGTGTGCGAGTGGGAAGAAAGCAAAAAAACATTTTTGCGGCAAATAGCAGAACATTTGGCGATCGCCATTTACCAAGCCGAACTTTATGCAGAAGTCCAGCAGCAAAAGTGTACCTCTGAACAGCGCGTCATAGAGCGAACGCAAGAACTGCGCGATGCCCTTGCTACCGCCCAGTCTGCCAGCCTCGCCAAAAGCGAATTTTTGGCAGCTATGAGCCACGAATTGCGGACTCCCCTCACCTGCGTCATCGGCATTTCGGACACGCTGCTGCGGTGGTCTTACGGCAAAGTTGGCACCAAAGAAGTACCAATTGCCAAACAGCGACAGTACCTGCAAACTATCCGGGACAGCGGCGACCACTTATTAGAATTAATTAACGATATTTTAGATTTATCGCAAGTAGAAGCAGGAAAAGCAGTATTAAAAATTAGTGAATTTTCAATTTCTAAATTAGCTTCTCAGAGCCTGCACGCCTTCAAAGAAAAAGCTATAGCTAAAGGCGTGGAACTCGTGCAAGAACAGCGGATCAAACAAGAGTGCGATCGCTTCACCGCAGACCCGCGCCGCTTGAGACAAATTCTGTTCAATCTTTTAGGAAATGCGATTAAATTTACTCCCGAAGGCGGGCGAATCGTCCTGCGAGTGTGGGTGACAGAAGATAAAACTCGGACGCCAGCAGTGCGACAGCCCGGTACTGCACCCCCAGGTAGCACCGCTGTTTTTCAAATCAAAGATACCGGCATTGGAATTCCCGAAGATCAGCGATCGCTCTTGTTTCAAAAATTCCAGCAGTTAGATTCCCCATACCGCCGCGAATACGGCGGCACAGGTCTGGGATTGGCATTAACTAAACAATTAGTAGAACTTCACGGCGGCGCGATCGAAGTCAACTCTACAGTTGATGTTGGCTCTACTTTTACAGTTTTTATACCAATGCAAACTAAAAGCAAAGATGAATCCACAAAATTCAAATATGAAAAATCGAATTCATCTTTACCGCTGCACTCTTCCTCCTTGCGGGGCAGCCTCGTCCTCGTAGAAGAAGATGAAGAAACTGCCATGCTGATTTGCGATATCCTGACAGCCGCAGGAATGCAGGTAGTGTGGATGATTGAAGGCTCGGCGGCGGTAGAACAAATTGAACTTTTGCAGCCCAATGCTGTGATTGTGGATATGCGTTTACCCGGGATGAACGGCTGCGAAATAATTCAACAACTTCGCCAAAAACCCGCTACTGAAAATCTCAAAATTCTGGCTTTAAGCGCTAAAGAAATTCCCGCAGATGAAATATCTTTTGTGACGGCGGGAGCTAACGATTGTTTGGCTAAACCGATTCACCCCGAGCAATTGCTTGACAAAATTCTTTCTTTAATGGCCGGGATTAATGGATAATGGGGCATGGGGCATGGGGCATGGGGTATGGGGCATGGGGCATTTAATATAATTGAGTTTTTGAGGTAATTATGGGAAGACCTGATTTTGAGGAATTAGAGGTTTATAAGTTGGCGGAAAGTTTGGCGAATCAGATTTGGGAGATTGTTAAAAAATGGGATTACTTCACAAAAGATACGATGGGCAAACAGATAGTTCGGTCTGCTGATAGTGTCTGTGCTAATATTGCTGAAGGAAGAGGTCGTTATAATGATCAAGATAATCGGCGTTTTGTAAAAATTGCCAGAGGCTCTTTGTACGAAACCGTAAACTGGTTAAGATTAGCCTATGCTAGACACCTTATCACCAGCGAAGAAGTAAGCAAATTCAAACCAATTGTCGATAAATTACTACCAAAACTTAACGCTTATTTGAGTTCAATAGGACACAGGGAATAAATCACAAAAAAAGCCCAATGCCCTGTTTGCCCAATGCCCGATGCCCCCTGCCCAATGCCCGATGCCCAATGCCCCATGCCCCATGCCCCATGCCCCATTCCCCATTCCCCAATTCCCCATGATTAACTGTCAAATTCCCACAGGATTAATTGTTTCTTGTCAAGCACCTGCTGATTCGCCGCTGCACGATCCGATCGTGATTGCAGCAATGGCTCGCACCGCCATCAATCGAGGTGCATCGGGCGTGCGGATTGACACCCCGGCTCACGTTGCAGCGGTGCGACAACAGGTATCGGCTCCCGTAATTGGCATTTGGAAGCAGCAATTGGCGGGATGCGAGATTTACATTACTCCTCGGTTTGAAGACGCACGGGCGATCGCACTTGCAGGAGCAGATATTATCGCCATTGACGCGACTTTGCGAAACCGCCCTGCTGGCGAAGACTTAAAGACGTTAATCGATCGCATTCACAAAGAATTAGGGAAATTAGTCATGGCGGATGTAGATACTATAGAATCTGCGATCGCCGCTGCTGAAGCTGGTGCAGATACTGTCGGTACTACTCTTTTTGGCTACACACCCCAAACAGAAAGTTTCTCGCCGCCCGGATTTGATTTGCTAGCGCAAATGGTAGCAAAGCTCAAGATTCCCGTTATCTGCGAAGGCGGAATCTCTGGGCCCTCCATGGCTCAAAAAGCATTGAATTTAGGAGCAACGGCTGTTGTTGTCGGTGGAGATATTACTGGAATTGATATTAAGGTGACAGCCTATGCGTCGTTCATTCAGTTGACAGTTGACAGTTGACAGTTGACAGTTGATCTGTTGTAGGGGCAGTGCCCCCGTGAGAGCCCTCTTAGTTGACAGTTGACCGCTTGAGGGCAACCTCTACCTGGAAGTCCGAGGATTGGAGTAATGAATCGTCTGATTTTAATTTCTACGCCAAACCCAGAGGCTTTCAAGCAATTATTTATGCTAATAGGAAAATAAATAGGAAATTGTAGAACAAGAACTGTACGGGATTTTACGTATTTATGTATCTGCCAATAGGCATATTTATGTCGGTCACTAAAGAGCTAAAAGTTGTCATCGCTGTATCCTCCCCGAAATAATCCGGATGAGAATTAGATCTGCCTGTTAATTCAATCAAAGAGCAGATTAATTAATATGGCTAGCGATTTTTCTTTTAACTCTAAAGTCCGATTAAACAAAAATACCTCGGACAATCCTGCACAGCAACGGAGTCGATCGCTCCAAGTGATGATTTTTATGCTGATCGTCACTACATTAGTGACGATGCCGATGTTTCGTCTAGCCGAATTGCAACTGGTACAGGGAGCCTACAACCGACAGCGGGCGGAAAATAACCGCATTCGCCCTGTCTCAGTCGCAGCGACTCGCGGTCAAATTTTAGATCGCAACGGCAAAATTTTGGCGGCGAACCGCGTATCGCGATCGGTGTATTTGTGGCCAAAAGAGCGATCGGCAAAGGATTGGCAAGAAGTCGCGGCTACACTGAGCCCGATCGTCAAACTTCCCGCCACCGAAATCATCAAAAAAATCGATGTAGCCGGCTACAAATCAGCCCTGCCAGTGCGAATTAGTAAAGATATCGATGTCGCTACTTTCGTCGCTTTGGGAGAACAAAGCAATACTTTGCGGGGAGTTGAAATTCGCGTAGAATCGAGCCGCGACAATCCCAACCAGCAATTAGCAGCTCACCTTTTGGGGTACGTCGGTGAAGCTACTTTAGACGAATTAAAAGCTAATCCTGCATATCCAATGGGGATGATCGTCGGTCAAATGGGAGTTGAAAAGTTAGCCAATCCAACTTTAGAAGGCGTTTGGGGGAACCGTTTGATCGAGGTGAACGCTAAGGGCGAGGAAATTCAAGATTTAGGCGTAAAAGAGCCTATTCCCGGCAAACCCGTGCAGCTAACTTTAGATTTAGATATGCAAAAAACTGCCGAAAAAGCTTTGGGCGATCGCCTGGGTGCCGTTGTAGCGATCGACGTGAAAACCGGAGCGCTTTTAACAATGGCTAGTTGGCCGACATTTGACCCCAACATTTTCACCCGCAAGGTGACTCAAACAGAATGGGATCGACTGCAAGGGCCAGAAAAACCATTTTTAAATCGGGCAGTTCAAGGCTATCCAGTCGGCAGCACTTTTAAGATTGTAACTTCTGTCGCCGGCATGGAATCGGGCAAGTTTTCTCCTGACTCGACTTTAGTATCATCTTCTTCAATTACGATCGGTGGCATTTCTTTCAACGAACACGGCGCGGGTCAAGGTGTTATCGGTTTTCGCGATGCTTTGGCCTTTAGCAGCAATACATTTTTCTATCAAGTAGGCATGGCGGCAGGCCCGGAACAAATGTCGAAATGGGCGTCTAAAATGGGCATTGGCGGGACGATTAATTTAGATATTTTGGGGATAGACGGCGCCAATCACGGTCAAGTGCCCACGCCAGCAGAGAAAAAGAAAATGTACAAGGAAGATTGGTATGTGGGCGATACCGTCACAATGGCGATCGGTCAGGGTTTGGTACTTTGTACTCCCCTAGAATTGGCTGTGATGGTGTCAACTGTTGCTAATGGCGGTTATCGAGTGCAGCCGCACTTATTGGCTTCTCAAACCAATACACCCCTCACGAAAAAAATCCCCACAGGAATTAAACCTTCTACTTTAAAGGTGATTAAAGAAGGATTGATGGACGTGGTGAAAAAGGGTACAGGCCGCGGTCTGAATGACGGTACAATTCCTTTAAGTGCTGGCAAGACAGGGACTGTGGAAATGCCAGGTCATCCTGACAATTCGATGTATGTGGGTTTTGCTCCCGCTGACAAGCCGGAAGTTGCGATCGCAGTTATAGTCGAAGGCGGAGGATTTGGTGCCGTCTCGGCCGCACCAATTGCTCACGAAGTATTTAAAACCTATTTTCAAAAACAAGGTTTTAAACCTACTAACAAGCCTTTCAAATAATAATTGATATTATAGCGAATCTAGCTCTCATATGAGGTATGTTGTTGGGCTTGGGCCCTATACGTCTAAGCGGTTATCGAGCTGTCAGTTATACCTCATCTTTTTGAGAAAGGCTATATGCCCTGTCAATTACGCTAAAAACCGTTTCTAGTGAAGACTTTAGTCACACCGTGTCAATTATCAGCCCTAAAAATGGTTTGTAGTGAGGAATGCAAGTCCGCATCCAAATCCGAGGACTGAAGTCCTCACTACAAACCAATCTTATTATGGTCGTTCGACGGGACATGATATTAATTCTTGACTGCTGACTGTTAATATTTTGTCAAGTAAGGTGCTCCCGCGCACCTTACTGTTGTCAATGCACTCAAAAGTTTTCTCCAACCAATCGTCTCACCTCCAAAGTCGATAAATTCATCATTTGCGCCACCTGTTCCAGATTCATCCCAGAATTTAAAACTTGAGTTAAGAGCGATCGCAAAGCTGACTCCGCTGCCAGCCGCGCTTGCTGTTCTTCCTTGTGAGCCTTCAAAGATTGAGTTATTTTAGTAGTATCAACATTTTTATTCTCAACAGATTCTAGAAATAAAGTCATGAACGAAGAAGAAGAAGCAGAATGGATCAGAATATGCAACAGTAGAAAACAGGTGTGGTTAGAAGAAGTGCTCAGGCGCTATGAGGCAGGGGAGAGAGACTTTTCTCTAATTCAAGTGTACTTGAGCGACGAGCAATCTAAGGAGCGCTACTTAAGTGGAGTGAACTTGAGTGGAGCTAACTTCAGGGAAAGTGACTTGCTACATCTGGTTTTGTACGGACAAGGAATCAATTTTAGTGGCTCAGATTTGAGCGACCTTGACTTGGCCCGCGCACATTTTGAAGATGCGGATTTGAGTGGGGCTAACCTGAGCGGAGCTTGTCTGTGGCGAGCTAACTTTGGCAGAGCGGATTTGACAGGGGCGAATTTGACTCAAACCGATTTGCAGGAGACTAAGTTTTACGACGCGAATTTGAGTAGAGCAAACTTAAGTGGAGCCAAGATGATTGAGACAAGTTTTGGTGATGCTAACTTAACCGATAGTGATTTTAGGAATGCTAAGTTTAAAGATAGCGTTCGTTTTTATCGGGCTGACTTGACGAGAACTAACTTTTTTGGTACTGAGTTGGATCTGGATGAAATTAGAAGTCACAAATCTGAAATGGCTATTTTTACAGATGCTCACTTTAAAGATACCATCATGCCCGATGGTACTATTGGGAACAGTGAAGACTAATTCATAGCTACTATGGCATGAGTTGATAAAAAATTGCTCCCGAAGTAAGTATTTGCTAGTTTTAAAACATTAAGCTATTTTAGTAGAATCAACATTTTTATTATTGTCAACAGCTTCGAGGAATAAAGTCATGAACGAAGAAGAAGAAGAAGAAGAAGAAGAAGAAGAAGAAAAACGAGAAGCAGAATGGATGAGAATATGCAACAGTAGAAAAAGGTTGTGGTTTGAAGAAGTGCTGAGGCGCTATGACGCTGGGGAGAGAGACTTTTCTCTAATTAAAGTGAACTTGACCGGCGATCAATGTAAGGATGGTTACTTTAGTGGAGTAAACTTGAGTGGGGCTAACTTCAGGGAAAGTGACTTGCAACGGCTAGTTTTTTACGGACAAGGAATCAATTTTAGTGGAGCAGATTTGAGCGACCTCGACTTGGCATACGCGCATTTTGAAGATGCTGATTCGAGTGGGGCGAACCTGAGCGGAGCTTGTCTGTGGCGGGCTAACTTTCGCAGAGCGGATTTGACTGGGGCAAATTTCAGCAGAAGTGACTTACAGGAAACTGGTTTTCACCTAACTAATTTGAGTAGATGCAAATTT
>NZ_JAEQCE010000216.1:0-1106 GCF_020738665.1 Microcoleus sp. PH2017_08_TRC_O_A | reverse complement strand
GCTTAATGAAGCCATTAAGCAAAAAACTATTTTTTTGAGGAGTCGTTTATTTATCATAGGATTTCCACAAGATAAGTGTTGACTACAATTATTCAACAGTTATCTTGTGGAGTCAATTCATTAAAGTCATGAATTATGTTCATAAAAGTCATATTTTGAATATGATTTTGTAGGGAGTGCGATCGGTTTATCTCAAAATCAAGCAAATTCGGACACGGCAATGCCATTTCCCTACCCGATTATTTGTAGGGAAACGGCATTGCCGTCTCCTGAATTTGGGGGATATCAATATATCAACGGATAGCCAGAAACCGGGTTTTTTCCGAAATACTTCGCTATAACCCACAGATTAGCTAAAAACCCGGTTTCTTTGATTGTGGCGTAAGTCCCATTGATATCAACCACCACCGCCACCGCCACCACCGCCGCCACCGCCACCACCGCCACCGCCACCGCCACCGCCACCACCGCCGCCACTGTCATAGTCGCTACCACCGCTACTAAGACTATCACTGCGAGCACTGCCACTAATCGAAAACATCACAAACCCGAACCAAAACATTACAAAAATCATGGGAAAGCCCGCTTTTTCCGAAGTAGATTGAGATTGATTACCATTTTGTTGCCAAGTAGGTTGACGTATATTCAGAATTGCCTGGGGAAATGCAATCTGCACTTCTAATTCTTGTTCCGGCTGAATAGCCTGACTTGCCACAAATTCAAAGGTTTTCGGATCTACTTGACGAGGAACTGCTGCTGCACCAAAATTCGTAAACGAGAGAACTTTGCCTGACAAAGCATCTGGTAAATTCACCGTAACTTTTCCCGTATTAACTGGCGCTTTGCGACCCGCTGCAATCGCTTTCCAATAAACTTGAGTATTTCCACTATCTAGCTGCAATCCACCTACCACTCGATATTTAATCACAAAAGTATGTGAGTCTGGCGGTTTTAATTCATGTTGCCAACGAATCCAAAGTTGATTGTTTTCAGTTCCAGTGCTACTAGGAATTATTTGATTATTTTCAGAAACAGTGACATCTTGAATTGCATCGACTTTATCTAACGGAATATAGCGATACCGTTCATTGTTGTATGCTGCTGTG
>NZ_JAEQCE010000215.1:0-1106 GCF_020738665.1 Microcoleus sp. PH2017_08_TRC_O_A | reverse complement strand
CGTCTGTTCTCCAATACCTGGAATCGAAGTCAACAGCTCGCGCTGCTGTTTTAAATGCGGATGTTGGTCAAAATGATCGCTAATCATTTTTTTGATTTCTGCTTGTTGTTCTTTGATGTATTCCAAATGAGCTCTCGTAAGTTTAGCTACAGTTTCTGTAGCTGTTTCCAAACGATTCTCTTCCTGTTGATACATCTGAGTCAAAGATTCTAGTCGTCGCAGTAAAGCTTGTAATTCCTTGACTTCCAACGGGGTTGGTGTCCACAAAGACGGTTTCATCGCCGCACAAAAACGAGCAATCAGTGCCGCATCTACAGAGTCAGTTTTAGTTCTCAGAAGTTCGCTTTTAGCAAACCCTTTAATACGCGCCGGATTAACAATGCTAACCTGAAAGCCATTCCCATATAGGAATTCGGCTAAGGCTTCACGCCAAAATGCTAGTGGCTTCCATGCAGGCATGAAGTTCAACAACACTTTGTTTTTGAAGCCAGTTATGCAAACTCTCAAACCCTTGAATATTGTTCGTAAACTTTTTGGGTTTAGTTGCACGACCTTCTTTCAGTAATGAGACGTGAAAGTCTCTTTTACTGATGTCTATACCTAAGACTGTTGATGTCATTGTTTGCTCCAGATGTACTCCGATTTTATGAAAGAACCGACAGGCAATTGAATACTAACCTTGTAAATGCAGGCTTTCCCGGGCGATGCCGAGAGCCTAAGATACTGTCCAGCTTTAGGTGCGCCTGTCATCAGTAATGGGAGCTTATCTACGCAACAGACTTATGCAGTCTAAGGGGCGGGCCAACTTCACCGATTTCTGATGTCCTTGAACAACACTTTCTGCTGAAACTGGCATCTTATTCAGAAACTTTTCTAGTTTCTTTAGATTTACCTGATTGTCGGCTTGATCGCCCACTTGTCGGCTCGATCGCCTGATTGTCGGTACGATCGCCTGATGATCGGTACGATCGCCTGATGGTCGGCTCGATCGCCTGATTGTCGGCTCGATCGACTGAAAGTCTGTACGATCGCCTGATTATCGGTATGATTGAATCAATGACGTGGCGATCGACTGACTGACTCTTTTAAGATACAAGGGGCGGGTT
>NZ_JAEQCE010000115.1:25943-26328 GCF_020738665.1 Microcoleus sp. PH2017_08_TRC_O_A | reverse complement strand
GATACTAGCTACTAATTCTTTTGGTTTTTTATCAAGGGTGGACTCCGGCTCAGTATCAGCATTGTAAATTACCTCAATTACATAGGAATCGCATTTTGGCACTAATCTTATTTGACAAATTTTTTCGGAATTTACAAGAGTCTTTATTGAGATATTCGTACCGGAAAGCTTGATGATTCCTTTCTTGAGTTGCTTACTACTAATCGCCCCAATCGTATAAACGAGAATATTTCTACCCTTGACTTTATCTTTGTACTTCGGTAACTTTGGGCGTCCACTAAATTTCGTGGGTTCATTTTTGTAAGCTTTGACTGCTTCAAAGAAAGATTTCCAATTCTTGTCTAATATCATCAATATTTGTTGACTTACCTTGGCTGGTAATTCC
>NZ_JAEQCE010000115.1:0-25881 GCF_020738665.1 Microcoleus sp. PH2017_08_TRC_O_A | reverse complement strand
TTTTGGATTTAAAGGCTAATTCGTCAATTTCAACAAAACGATTCTCGGTGGATTTAATGATGTGCCTCTCTGCTAGTTGCATTCAGACTCTCCATTTTTTGACGATCGCAATAATTCTCTTGACCATTTTGACTAGATGATACTACTATTGCTTACTACTGCTTACAAACTTAATAAAGTTTTATAATACCAATTTAATGTGAACTTGCACATATCCCGATCTCCCCTAAGTTCCCCTGAATAAGCAGGCTGATTTTATTGTCATCATAGGTACGTAGTTGCGCTTTAGCGTTCTTTCCTAATATTATAAAGAGCGCTAAAGCGCAACTACGTACCTAATTTGTATTCGGATTCTATGCAGCCTCATAAAAAATTCGTATAACTCTGCTTTTGATTATTCATTAAAATTAACCAATAGGTAACTCAATCACAAACTCCGCTCCCTGTCCAGGTTGGGAATTGCAGTAGAGTTTCCCCCCATGCTTTTCCGTCACAATCTGGTGACTCATTGAGAGTCCTAGCCCGGTGCCTTTCCCGGCATCTTTGGTTGTAAAGAATGACTCAAATAAGCGTAATTTCAACGCTTCATCGATGCCTGAACCATTGTCAGCAATCCTAATTCTGACCCAATTATCTTCGATAATTTCAGTTTGAATTTGAATAGAAGGAATCAGCACGAGTTCAGAATTATCAGAATTTTTACTTCGATCCATTACATCATCTAGGGCATCAATACTATTGCCAATAATGTTCATAAATACTTGATTTAATTGTCCAGCGAAACATTTAATCTTTGGCAACTTGCCGTAATTTTTGGCAACAGTAATTTCCGAATAATTATTATTGGCTTTGAGTCTGTGTTTCAAAATTAATAGCGTGCTGTTGATGCCTTCGTGGATATCGAAAGCAATCTTTTGGGAAGAGTCTGCTCGTGCGAACAACCGCATGGAATAACTGATATCGCGGATACGTTCAGCACTCTGCTGAAGAGATGCAAGCATTAGGGGTATATCTTCTTCTACAAATTCTAGCTCAATGGCTTCAGCGTGTTCGATAATTTCTGACGCAGGTTCGGGGTAATGCTGCTGATAGATGTGCAAATGTTCTAGTAAGTCTTTTAGGTATCTGTCAGTATGGGTTAGGTTGCCGGCTATGGAATTAATTGGATTGTTAATGTCATGGGTTACTCCTGCAATCAACTGTCCCAAAGTCGCCATTTTTTCATGTTGAATTAGGCGTTCTGTGGATGCGGCTTGTTGTTCCTGTAGCAGTTGCTTGACTCGTCGAATCATTTGATTTAGGGCTGTTGCTAATATACCAATTTCATCTTGAGTGGTAACAGCAGCTTGTAAATCAAAATTGCCCGTTTGGGTTGCTTCCTGGGCAATATGGGTGACTTGCTGGAGGGGACGAGCGATCGCCCGACTGGTATAAATCGCGAGGAAAATGGCGATCGCCACTGACAAAATCATGCTCCCAGCAATAACCTGTACTCGTAGCACCTGTACATTTGCAAACTCAGTTTTTGCTTCTTTGTAATCTTTATACGCCCTTACCTTTAATTGCTCTATATCTTGTAAAAATTTCTTCAATTGCAGCGATGTAGGACTGCTACCAAAAGTCAAGAGCTGGCTGCGGAATATCTGAATTTCTGCGGGTGATAATTCAGCGGAATTAATTGCCTTTAATATCGCCTCTGTCTGCTGCAAGTAAGCCTCTGGAATCTCTTCATTGGCTTGCAGAAAACGTCTGACGGTATTTATTTCAGCAGGTGACTCGTCAACCTTATGATTTTTTGTATCCCCTTCCGAAGATTTAAACTCAGACCATTCTTTTTTGAATAGAGCCACATGGTTTAAAAAATAGGAATACTGTTGGTCTAGCAAATCTCGATTTTCCAATAGCATCAGGATCTGCTGTTGGTGGAGGAGAACTTGAACGAGCTGGATCTGCAATTCACTGATGAATTGAGTTTCTTCGATCGCATTTTGTTCGTGTCTAACAGCTTGTTGATGATATTGGTCAGCGATCGAGATTCCTGTAGCGGTTCCCAGAATTGCCACTCCCAGCGCCAGTCCATAGCCCACACTAATCTTTTGTCCTACCTTGAGACAACTGAACCAATGCTTCAGATGACGTAAACGCAACTTTCGCATAAATGAATGCTTTAAGAAATGGCTCTCATATAGATCTAATAAGAGACCAAGTTTAAATCTATTTTTAGGTTCGGGCATAGAACTCATGGTGGACACTGGATATATTATAATCACAATTACTTGTAAAAAACAAAAACCAGGAATGAAAATAAATCAACTAATTCGAGAATTTTCCTCAGGTCTCCTAATAGTAAATAGATCGGGCGCATCTGGCGCAAGGAAGAGGGCGAAGCATGACCGCATATAAGTTATTAGTTATAATCTCCTATTTTCTGCGGTCATGCTTCGCCCCTACAGATATATTTACCTTGCGCCAGATACACCCCTGTGCTTTTTCCTTCTGTGTCTGCTTCAATCCTCAACTTTCAAAGCTCTTCTTGCTAATTTTACATAAGTTTTCACAGTTTCATAAGGCATTTCCAAATCAGCAGCAATATCGAACAAAGATTCCCCCAATTCCCGGCGCGCTAAAATCGTCGCCCAAGTTTCCGCAATCTCACCAGCCCGACTCCCGCCTGTACGCTTTCTGTGCGCCATAAACTTCTCTGTCAATTCATCGATTCGCGCCGCCAATACGCTTTGGATAGAGACTTCGGGTAGGGATTCTGTCAACCATTGCGATCGCGTTTGTCCCAATCCAAAGGTTGTTTTGTGGCCCGTGCCGCAGTAAGGTGCTAATTGCCCCAAGGCATAAAATAATTGTACAAAATCAGGGCGCAATCCGGCCGATCGCCCGATCGCAAATTCCACAGCCCCAGTAAATCCCGTTACCATGCCTTTTTTGCCCGCCGCCACCTTTTGCGACTCCAACTTGTGGCGGCTAATAATTACATTTTCGTCAATCCAATTCAGAAATTCTGCTTGGTCAACATTCATACCCGAAAAGTTATTCCAGCGGCGCAAATAGCTGTGAAAAACATTTTCGGGAACTGGTAGCGGGAAGTGATGCCCTTTGCTGCGAAAGCTTGTAGGAGTTACAAAACTAAGTTTTATGTTTCTAGATAATGGATGTTCTGCTGTTAGCAATTGCTGGTAAGTTGTGGGAGAAAAAGCAATATCCCAAGAGCGAATTACCAGCGGAGCATTTCGCAAATCAATCTCTTGGGGCAAATTTTGCAGCCACTGACTCAGCCATTGTACTACTTGCTGGGACAGTCCTGTGACATACCAGCGGTAAATGCGATCGCCCAAAAGCTGAAATTCCTTACCGGCTGGAAGCAAATCACCCTCCAATCCCGAAATAGTAAAGGCTTTTTCTGACTGCGAGTCGTGCAAAAGTTGCGATAATTCCGGGTCAGTTTCCTGAATTTGATGCAAAAACCAAGCGTGCAAACCTATAGCATACTGCGCGTACAGATAGCTAGCTGCGCGGGGGGTCAATTCAAACACTAATCCGACTAACTCGGTGTCAGCGGGCCAAATTAGCTTAGAGGAAGGAACTTTTTTGGTGCGGGTGGGATGCGGGGAAATTGCCATGAGATGCCGGAAACAGGGACAGCGGTCTCATATTTTATCTTTTTTTATCCCCGTTGGGGGATGTTTTTGTCTGGGCGGGCGATCGGTCAAATCTATTAGCAGCTCCAAAAACCGTGTCAACCGCCAGTTTCCCGAAATCGGAGGGATGCAGAAAAATCACCAAAAAACCGACAACCTAAAACTCAATTTTTGTCAAGTTTTTCCTCCTTGTAAGTAAAGAGAAATATACAAGTGTTTAAAATCACATTCTGGGGTACAATTGTCAAAAGCTCGTAGCATCCTCAACTCCGATCCTCAACTATGAACACAACAGAAAAATCCAAACTCTCCAACGAAAAAACTTTGGAGGCGATGAAGAATTTCTCCGAAACCTACGCCAAGCGCACCGGAACTTACTTTTGTTCCGAGCCTTCAGTCACTGCTGTCGTTATAGAAGGACTAGCAAAGCACAAAGATGAACTAGGTGCTCCCCTATGCCCTTGTCGCCATTACGAAGATAAAGAAGCCGAAGTCAAAGCCGCCTACTGGAACTGTCCTTGCATTCCCATGCGCGAGCGGAAAGAATGTCACTGTATGTTATTTCTGACGCCAGATAACGATTTTGCTGGAACTAATCAGGAAATTAGCATGGATCAGATTCAAGCAGTCAGAGAGACCATGTAATCGGTTAAGTAGGCGGTCTTCAGTTGACAGTTGACAGTTGACAGTTGACAGTTGACAGTTGACCGCTTGACAGTTGAGAGCTACCTCTACCTGAAAGAAAGAGGATTGGAGTAATGAATAGTCTTCTTTTAATTTTTCCCGATCGGGCTTGGGGCTTTAAACCAATTCTTTCTGGTAAAATTGGTAATTGTTGTGAAAATAGGTCGTAAATCAGTTGACAATTGACAGTTGACAGTTGACAGCGACCTCAACGATCGCCGCCTACTCTAACACGCATCCCCAATCCAAAATCCCAATCTCCAAGCGAATGACAGAGGAAATGCCGATCGAGTTTTGGCAAGGTATCGAACAGTTTAACAGCCAAGATTTTTACGCTTGTCACGATACCTTAGAGGCTTTGTGGATGGAAGCCGGCGAGCCGGACAAAAGATTTTATCAGGGAATATTGCAAATTTCTGTCGCGCTTTATCACCTAAGCAATCAAAACTGGCGCGGTGCAGTAATCTTGCTGGGAGAAGGCATAAATCGGCTCAATTATTATCAACCGAGTTATGCGGGAATTGCCGTTGAAGATTTGCTCGGACAAAGTGCTAAACTTTTGAGTGCTTTGCAGCAAGCTGGCCCGGAAGCCGTAGCTAATTTTCTACCGTTGTTCGCAGGTACAGAAGTTGCCGGCTTGCATTTACCACGAATTCTCAAAGTAGAACAAACTTCAATATGAGCAGGCTAGAACACTGAACTCGATCGAGAAAAGGAGATTCCGATCGGTAGTAAGAAGGGGTTGATATACATGAGCGACCTGCGGTATTTGTAGCTCATTTTATGTATTGTACCGCATTTGCTATATAACTATAAGTTAGCCCTCTCTAGTTAACGGTTGTGTAGAAGTTTAAATATCTGACTGAGAGCTTGAAAGTAGAATCAACATTATACTTAACTCAAGATTACCAAAATTATGAGTCGAAATATACGCCTATTTCCGACCTACTCACAGAAAGAAAATCAAACAACAAACCACTGTCTTTTAATTCTTAAGATGCTGTATGAAGAGAATCCAAAATTTCTCTCGGAAGCGCTAGGTTTATTGTTTGGCGAAAATTTTTCAGGAACTGTAGGTGTAAAATTCATTCAACAGCGTCGTGCAAAAGACAGCGTGCCAGATGGTGAAATTTTCCAAGATTCGTTCTCGGTTTTTATTGAGACAAAACTCGGTAGCGATTTCGGTGAAAAACAGCTTTTAGATCATCTAGATACATTGAAAGAAAAGAAAGGAAAGAAGATACTCATAGCTTTAGGAAATTTTGAGCAAGATCCAACAAATAACCCAGTCTTGCAGACTGTTGAAACTAAGGCTAAATATGAAGATGTCGCCTTTATATCTGTTAGCTTTGAACAGTTTCTTCAAGCAATTCAGTTACCTTATTTACCCAAAAACCTAATTGATGCAGTTTCAGATTTAGGCGAATATTTTGACGAAAATAACTTGTTGCCGTCTTGGAAATATCGCTTGGATGTCGTAAACTGTAAGGGGAGTTTTGATAGTGTATTGGAGCACAAAATATACACCTGTCCAGCGCAGGCTGGATCATATAATCATCGTCGCAGTTTGTATTTTGGGACATATCGCAATAAGTGTGTTGAACAAATATCACAAATTGAAGCGGTCGTAGATCTGGAATCTGAAGATGAAGCGAGCTTGGTTTGGAGTAATGTTAGCCGACCAGAAAAAGAGTTGATCAAGATTGCGATAGAACGTCGCCAAAAGATCGGAGAGTCTTGGTATCCAGTAAGGGTATTCGTACTGGATGATATGCATCCTACCAATTTTGTTAAAGCAAGTTCGGGAGGAATGTTCGTTAGCAAGCAATATTTTGATATTGGAAAGCTAAAAGCTATAGATACAGCAGATCTTGC
The DNA here is from genome assembly GCF_020738665.1 of Microcoleus sp. PH2017_08_TRC_O_A. Taxonomy (NCBI): domain Bacteria; kingdom Bacillati; phylum Cyanobacteriota; class Cyanophyceae; order Oscillatoriales; family Microcoleaceae; genus Microcoleus; species Microcoleus sp. PH2017_08_TRC_O_A. The sequence continues at coordinate 19,672 of NZ_JAEQCE010000115.1, read as the reverse complement.
ACAGAAACTTAGAGGGAAAACGTGGGAAAACTATGAATCATTGATTACTAGCTAATTAATTGCAACCTGCCAAGAGAGCTAACACGTCACGGCAGCGGACGGGCGAAGGTTCTTAATACTGAGTTCAAGGTTATCTGCCGCCGCTGCGTTTTGCCGTTAGGTTGCTTCAGGTTAATGCTGAGACAGTCATAAGTAAGAATAAACATGGATACAGAGGATACAGCAGCCCGATACGATCGTATTGCCCAGTGGTGGCAAACTCAGCATCAAGATTCGCTTTATGGTATCCCACAGTTGGAGCGTGCTATTCAATTCACCCATAAAAAGCAGGTAGCTCTTGATATAGGGTGTGGAAGCAGTGGACGCTTTATTAAAGTCCTAAGCGAACATGGATTTCAAGTGGAAGGACTTGATATTTCCTCAGAAATGATTGATTTAGCCAAACAACTGCATCCAAACATCGTCTTCTATCGAGCAGACATCTGCTGTTGGAATCCTCCCAAACCCTACAGCTTGATTGTTGCTTGGGACAGCACATTTCATCTGCCGCTAGATATGCAAGAATCTGTGATGAAAAAGCTATGCAATGCTCTTGAACCTGATGGTGTATTGATGTTCACGTGTGGGGGTGGGCATGAAGCAGGTGAAGTTTCTGGAACATTTCAAGGTCAAGACTTTGAGTACAGCACACTAGGTGTAAATGCTTTCCTAAAGATTCTGAGTGAGTCTCAATTTACATCCCTTCACCTTGAATACGATCAATATCCTGAGAATCATGTTTATATCATTGCTCAAAAGACTTGAGCGACGATTGGAATGGATTTGTACCAGCTTGGGTAGTTAATGTTGCCTATGGAAGTATGATGGCTGCAAAGCGCAGGCTAACAGTGCGTTGGAGCCGGGGCAAGCAATGGGCAATTCACAGCCGCACGCTGGATCGAACGGGACAATGTGGACTAATTGTTTCCAAAGATTCTGACTTTTATCAGCACAGTTGTAAGATTATCTTTTTGCGGACAGCTTATGCAATCTACCTTTGAGACTGCCCGAAACTTCCCGATCGCCCAAACCGTCAAAAAACTTGCTTTCTCCAGTAAATCATCCAAACAGGCGAAGAAAGGGCTATTGTCTTGCTAGGATAATTGGTTGACGCTCTCGGGCAGGTCGATCGACCTTACGGGAATTTTTCACGGCCGTTAAGATAAAATACCTAACCGATCGGGTGTGGTGGATCTAATCTCCATAGAGAAAAATCAGGGGTGAGATAATGCCCTTCAGCAATTTCAAAAATTTTGAGGCTTGCAAGCTATGATGCCCTCCGCTAAACTACTCAATTCCCGCCTATTCAAAGGATTATCGCTGCTGTTGCCCCTCACTCTGGCAGGCGCGATCGCCTCTCCCACCTACCCGCAAGCCGCACCGCCCCGCACTCTTTCCGTGCGATCGGACGTTCAAGAAGCCGACTCCAAAACCGGCATCGTGACAGCCCGCGGCAACGTCCAAATCAACTACCCAGCCCGCCAAATACAAGCAACCGCAGCTCAAGCTCAATACTTCAGCCGCGAGCGCCGGATCATTCTCAGCGGTGACGTGTACGTATTGCAGCAAGGCAACAGCCTGCGCGGCGAAACCATCACATACCTGATTGACGAAGGGCGGTTTATTGCGCTCCCAGATAATCCAGGACAAGTAGAATCCGTCTATCTGGTGGCGCCAGAACAAGATGCAGCAGCCCAAAATTCGATCGGGCCCAAACCAGCTCCGGTTAATCCAAATCCCGCTGTTAAACCGTCCGCCCGTCCCCGAACAGCTCCTAAGTAACAGCCCCCGGTAGCAGCAAAATTTCGCATCGGCAAAAACATCAACTGTTGCATATCTACCTAAAACAATAATTTTTATTGCCATTCTTGTGGAACAGGCATCCTGCCTGTTCCGGACTCGGATCTGAAATGCGCGACACTCGATAACCCAGAATAGATGCGAATGACAGTTGACAGTTGACAGTTGACCAACTGATGACTGATGACTGATGACTGATGACTGATGACTGATGGGTGCATCTCAGTTTTGCTTTTAATAGTGCGAGCGTCCCCGCTCGCGTATTGTACAATACGCGAGCGGGGACGCTCGCACTCAAAGAAAAATGCTTTTTGCAAAAATGAGATGCTCCCTGACTGATGACTGATGACTAATGACTAATGACTTCTTCTTAAAAGTTGCCTCGACGAGCATGAAAATTGTACTCGAAAATATTCACAAATCCTACGGAAAACGCAATGTAGTCAGTCGCGTCAACCTTTCAGTAGCCCAAGGAGAAATCGTCGGACTCCTCGGCCCCAACGGTGCAGGCAAAACCACAACATTTTACATAGCTACCGGATTAGAAAAACCCAATCAAGGAACTGTTTGGCTCAACGATTTAGACATCACTAAATTGCCGATGCACAAACGAGCGGAGTTGGGAATAGGCTATCTCGCTCAAGAAGCCAGCATTTTTCGCAACATGAGCGTCCGCGACAACATTTTGTTAGTCCTAGAGCAAACTCAAGTCCCCCGCTGGGAATGGAAAGAGCGAGTCGATTTCCTGTTGCAAGAATTTCGCTTAGAAAAAATAGCATCCAGTTTAGGAATTCAAATTTCTGGGGGAGAAAGACGGCGGACTGAGCTAGCAAGAGCCTTAGCCGCTGGGCGAGACGGCCCGATGTTTCTATTTTTAGACGAACCGTTTGCAGGCGTCGATCCGATCGCCGTTGACGAAATTCAGACGATAATTGCCAAACTGCGCGATCGTAAAATCGGCATCCTGATCACCGATCACAACGTCCGAGAAACTCTCGAAATTACCGATCGAGCCTACATCATGCGAGACGGCCAAATTTTAGCCTCCGGGGCTGAAGAAGAACTCTACAGCAACCCTTTAGTGCGGCAGTATTACTTAGGCGACAACTTCGTGCGATAGTCTTTGATAGCAACCACGAACCGAGTAGCGGCGGGTTCGCCTACATATAAATATCCCAGCCCAGATATCTATAAACCCGCCCTCCCCACTATAAAAACACAAGACTGAATTTTAGAATTGAGAAGGTAAATTTTAACTTGAGGAGCGATCGGCAAAAACGCCAAAGTATGAAAATAGCAATGTCCAAATCCTTCAATCCCCTCAACTGGCTGCCGAGAATTTCAGTAATGGACTGGTACATTACCAAAGAACTAATCGGCCCATTTCTGTTTGGCGTCGGACTATTTACATCAGTCGCCGTCACCGTGGGAGCCTTATTTGAATTAGTCCGCAGAGTAGCAGAATCAGGCCTCCCCTACGGCGCCGCCCTGGAAATTTTTCTGCTGCAAATTCCGTACTTTGTAGTATTAGCTTTCCCCATGTCAATGCTGCTAGCAACCTTAATGAGCTACAGCCGACTCTCCAGCGACAGCGAACTCATCGCCCTCCGCAGTTGCGGAGTTAGCGTTTACCGATTGATAATGCCCGCAGTCATTATGAGTTTAATCGTTGCCGGCTTCACCTTTGCTTTGCAAGAATTAGTTGTACCCGCCGCCAGTTACAGAGCCACTTTAACTTTAGACAGAGCCCTGAAGCGAGAAAAACCGACGTTTCAAGATCGAAATATTATCTACACAGAATTTCGCAAACCCGAAAAAGGTGGCGAAGAAATCCTGTCCCGCTTTTTTTATGCAGAACAGTTTGACGGCCAGCAAATGAAAGGTTTAACAATTATCGATCGCTCCGCCCCAGGCCTCAATCAAATTGTTTCTTCAGAATCAGCGACTTGGAATCCCTCAGAAAACACCTGGGATTTTTTCAACGGCACCGCTTATATAGTAGCTCCAGACGGCTCTTACCGTAATATAGTTAGGTTTCAACACCAGCAATTGCAACTCCCCCGCACGCCCTTAGATTTAGCTGCGAGAGTGCGAGATTTCAAGGAAATGAATATTGCTCAAGCTTTAGAGCGTTTGGAAATCATTAAAAACAGCGGCGATGCACCGCAAATTCGCAAACTCCGGGTGCGAATTCAAGAAAAATATGCTTTTCCCTTCGTGTGCTTGGTATTTGGTTTAGTGGGAGCCGCTTTGGGAACTCAACCGCGGCGATCGGGGAAAGGAACAAGTTTTGGTATTAGCGTAGTGGTGATTTTTACTTACTATGTATTTTCTTTCGTCACCAGTTCGATGGGCGTGAAAGCTGTTTTAACACCGATTCTATCGGCTTGGTTGCCGATCGCATTTGGCTTGGGAATCGGCGGATTGTTGTTGGGAAGAGCCGCCTCTAGGTAAGTTTTACCAATCAAATTGGGAATTGAGAATTGGAAAAATTAACAGTCGTAGGGTGCGTCGCTCAAGAAAAATCTCTAACTCAATATCGACAATCTCATGGCGACGCACCTTATACCATTTCTCCAAATCTTTACTACAAAAAAGTGTTAGGTTTGTTTCTTCCATCCGTGTTTTTCAGGTGCGGATATGTAAAAATTTTTTCAGGTGCGGATATGTAAAAATGTCTGTCAAATTCCGGCATTGTCAAGGGCGACACACCCTACAATTCAACCGGGTTTTTCAGGTGCGGATATGTGAAATTGTCTGTCAACTTCAGGGATTCTCAAGGGCGACACACCCTACAATTCAACTTCTTCCTTCGGGAGCATCTCATTTTTGCAAAAAACATTTTTTTACAGTGCGAGCTCGTATAGCTCGCGAGCGGGGACAGCACTACAGATGCAAAACTGAGATGCTCCCCTTCCTTCTTCCTTCTTCCTTCTTCCTTCTTCCTTCTTCCTTCATTTAAGGATTAGCAAAAGTATTAATTTCGCCGCCACCAATATAGCGTCCCGGAGTCAAAGAGCGAGGTGTAGAAAAAGGTTGCGGTTGAATTGGCTGCCCGCCCTGATTGGTGTTTTGAGGAACTGCTCCAAAGTTAGGCTGGCTTGGCAAATTAATCTGACTTGGTTGAGGTTGTTGAAATTGAGAATTCGCTGAATTGGGAGAGAATTGAGGATTAATGATCTTGTTTACTCCCGTGCTAGGGGATTGCCCGAAATTCGGAATTAGCGGTATTGGTGAAGGTGTGGCGACAGGAAGCGCCACAGGTTGAACTTCCGGTATCAAGCCCGAGTCGGATAAATTAGTTTGATAGGGATTTTTGGGCAAAGCCACCGTTGGAACCTGTGGAGTAATTGTGGGGATGACTGATGCTTTGGAATTTAACCCGGTAAATGATTCAGGAAGTGTAGCTGCCGGGTTTAAAAATTGTTGAGAGTCGCTAATAATTGTATTAGTAGAAGCCGGAAGTGGGGAGATTGTCGCAGGAACATTCCCAGGATTTGCTTTTCCTTGAGCTGTAGCGACCGTTGGCAACAAATTTGCCGGATTTGTCCCAGATCCAAGGGAAGCCGGTCGATCGAGCAATTTAGGGGTGTTTGCACTTTTCACGGCCGCCGCCGTTGCTGAAGTGTCAGCAGCGACGTATTTTTTCATGGCTGCTTGCAGCGGACTCAAAGGCACAGGATTGTCGTTTTGTTTGCTGGAATTACCGCTACCTGATGCTTCCGGTGCACCCGCAGACTCAGGCTCGATCGCTCTTATGCCGGAAATGGTCGTCCCACTGCCAGATAAACTCAAATCAGATGTCGGGTTTGAACTTGGTAAGCTGGAATTTTGCGGGTTATTGTTGACTGTCCCAATCGCAGGATTTTGTAAATTTGACAGCGACACAAATGTGTTGATTGCCGCCGACTTTGGCTCTGAAGAGGGCTTAGGCTTTTCTAAGCCGCGAGTGCGAATTTCGTCGAATAAACCTTTGCCTTTGACTGCTGATGAATTGAACAAGTTCAGTTCAGAATTGGAGCGATTGAACTGATTGACTAGCACTGGCAAGCTGTCGATTTCAGCAGCAATGGCACTATCTTCAGCAGACAGTCCGGGAATCGCATCTGGATTGTTTGAGTTTGCTGCTTCTTCTTCGCCATCTATGCTCAACCTTTCTGGATGTACGGAGACTTCCCAGATAAATAACCCCCCCGCACACAGCACGGCTAGCGGAGCCCAAACCGACGGTTGCGTCCAGTGGCGGAAACGCGCTATTAGATAGCGGACAGATGTAGGAAATTTCTTAAAATTTGACATAGTTTTGCTTCCATCCGAGCCTCGGGACCTAAAACTATTTTCCATAGTCTACCATATCAATCTTGATGATTTTTGCTGTCCCCAGGTAAGTGCGATCGCGATTTTGATTGCAAGTTGCGAAAAACATAATAGCAGAAGCAAGAACTATGAAGGAAGTTCCATTACATATATCTTGTGAAAAGTGCAATTAAGAACGTCCTAACTCTCGGAAACTGTTGCTACAGATGTATGCCACAGGTGAAGCTCGATTGAGTACCGACCGAAATAAGTTTTGCCCAGCAAAATAAAGCGGAAATAATGATAAAATCAGAGTTGACGCGGTGTAGAGCCTTCCAAGCGTGTCAGCCGATCGACCTCAAAGCAAAATGTCAAGGCCGAATTTGAGTAATTGCCCAGCTCCAGACGAAGAGAAAAGTTGAGAGGAAATTAATGAAAAAAGTAGTAGAAGTATTAGCAAATCGGGAAGAACTCATAGAGCGATCGCTCGCGGTTGTCCTGTCCAAAATCCCAGCAGCGATCGCAGAACGTGGAGTTTGCACGATCGCCTTGGCGGGTGGCAGCACACCAGAACCGCTCTACAGAGCGATCGCCACCCAAGACCTGCCTTGGGACAAAATTCACGTTTTCTGGGGTGACGAACGCTACGTTGCGCCAGATCACCCGGACAGCAATCAAAAAATGGCGCGCCTCGCTTGGCTCGATCGAGTAAAGATCCCCGCCAGCAACATCCACCCCATGCCCACAGGCGCGGCTGACCCCGCAGCCGACGCCTCGACGCACCAAACCGAATTGCAGCAATTCTTCAAAATATCCGACGGCGAGTTTCCCGCTTTCGACATCATCCTATTGGGCATAGGAGACGACGCCCACACAGCCTCTCTATTCCCCGGCACACCAGCCTTACAAGTCCGTGACTCCCTAATAACCGTCGGCAACAAAGACGGTCAACCCCGCATCACCTTTACATTCCCCTTAATCAACCGCGCCCGGTGCGTCATCTTCATGGTGGCAGGAGCCAGCAAACAACCCGCCCTCAGTCAAATTTTTGCCCCCGCAGCCGACTCCATGACCTATCCAGCCAGACTCGTTCAACCAGAGGGCGAACTTTGGTGGCTGCTCGATGCCGCGGCAGGCGTTGCAGTAAAATAGCTGAGAGAGCCTCCAGTCTCAGCACTGTTAGCAGTATTACTAACTCAATCTTTTCCTTCGTTCCGAATGTCACGGCACGAACTCAGTTGCTAGTATTAGCGAAGCAATATAAGAATTGTGGCGGTTAAAGTTAAAATTTGACCATATACACAACTATTTTTACGAGGCTGATTGGAAAATCTGGCCGATAGCAAGGAGAAATCGATGATTGTCTGTCCCAATTGCAATCACCAGAACCCCGACGGGGCCAGCCAGTGCGAGTCTTGTTACACGCCTTTACCCGTTACCGCCAGTTGCTCAAACTGCGGTGCAGCGGTTCAGACAGATGCAGCATTTTGCGGTCAGTGTGGCTTTAATTTGCGTCCGGGTTCCTACGTTCCAGAAGTTGAGGCGACAGTACCGTCCGTCTCGCCTGTGGGCCCCACAGTGGTATCGCCACTGGTGCCGGACTTAGGATCAACCGAACCGCCGACGATCGCAATGGAACCTCTAGTTACCCCACATCAGGGGCCGAACTTGGAAAAAACTCCCGCCAGCATTCCGACGATTCCAGATCCCTCGCCGTCGCTCTCGGTTCCTGTTACAACAGAATCGGTGACAACAGCACCAAATACCTCTCCCCCGGTTCCCGACCCACAGCCAGCGGGTGTGGCTAAAACTCAACTGCAACAGCAGTCGGCGCGACTGATACACGTTCAGACAAATACGCCGATGGAATTGCCTCACAATCTCGCTGTGATTCACATTGGCAAGCCAAATGACTTGGTGCCGCCAGATATTGATGTTTCGGGATTTGCTAATTCTGAGATAGTTTCTCGGGTACACGCAAATCTCCGGGTGGAGGGAGATGCTTGCTACCTAGAAGATGTAGGCAGTTCTAACGGCACTTACGTCAACAATACTCCCCTGCCCAAGGGAAACCGACATCGGTTGCGACCGGGAGACCGCATCTCTCTGGGAAAAGGAGACCTGGTTACGTTTCTATTTCAAATCTCTTAGATCGAGTTTGGATTGGGCGATCGAAAGTCTAAAATCTAAAATCGCATCTTGAGGCGCTCTACCAAAACTCAATGCTGCCAATGTGATTAAGCTGACCTTGCTACATCCACTCCAGTCTATTCCCGTCCGCAGTTGGATCTTTGAAGACGAAGAGGTCGTCCGGATCGGGCGATCGACGGAAAACCACGTCGTTCTTTTTAGCGCTGTGGTTTCTCGTCGCCACATCGAATTGCGACGCAGCGGCATTAATTGGGAACTGATCAATTTAGGTACCAACGGTACTTACCTCGATGGTAAGCCGATCGCTAAGGTTCCCGTTGTGGACGGTCTGATCGTTCACTTGGCTCGCTCGGGCCCGAAAATTCAAATCAACGTCGGTGGGAATCAGTCCTCAGCCCAGTTAGCACAAACTAGCGTCAAGTCAAGGGATGCTAAGGCAATTCACGCTCCCTCCGGGGGCGCACTGCTTAGCACGATTCCTATTCCCAGCCAAAAAGAAATTGGCACTTCCAGGGAAGAAGACGAGTTAACTGAGGCAGAAAATACTCCCCATTATTCGGAAGAAAAAGAAGAAGAAGAAGAAGAATATTAAATCGACATCTTTGGACGATCGACATTTTTCTTGCAGGCGGCACTCAGGAGTTTATTTATGAGTACATCACAACAGATTGTTAAGCGCAGCGAACTGATCAACCGCCGCACGATCGACCGCCGCACGGCGGAAGAGGTCGGCAGGGTAGATCGGCTTTGGCTCGATCCTCACTCCCAGCGGGCGATCGGCTTTACTTGCAAGTCGGGACTTTTGGGCAACAAAAAACGCTGGTTCGCTTGGGCGCAAGTTGATACGGTGGGCGAAAATGTTTTGGTGACGATTAACCCGGAACTTCCGGAATTGCATCAGCCGGAACAAGCTGTTTGTCCGATCGGCCTTGAGGTACTTACGGACGCAGGAAATAAGGCAGGTACGGTGGTTGACTACCTATTTGATGTCCGGACTGGTTCTGTTAGGGATTACCTGTTTAAATCTAGCGGCTGGCGCGGCGTTTTAGACGGGATTTACTTGTTGCCGGTGCAGGCGATTTCGACGATCGGCAGCAAGCGGGCGATCGTCTCTGAGGCTGCTGTATCCGAACCCGTGCAGTACGCGGAGGGACTGCACCATAAAGTCGGCATGGTAGCCGAGTTTTTACAGGAAGATCTTGACAGAACTCTTAAAAATGTGGCTGGCGTGAAGCGGAACGCTCAAAATCTGGCGGAAAAACTTCAAGATAAAGCTATAGAAGTCAGGGATGTAGCTCAAGAAAAAGTCGCAGAGTTGAAGCGCCAAAGGGATGAATCTGTACCGCCCGATCCGGTGGAACCGCCAGAGTCGGATTTGCCCTGAAGTGCGGCTTTCCCGATCGAGAAAGTAGCTGCTTGCCGATCGCATTTTTGGGGTGGCCGGCACCCGAAAGCTCGATCGGTACAGAGTACGCGAAATAGAGGCTTTCTGGGCGAGGAATTCTAGTGCTCAAAGCATTGTATTTTAAAGGTATCGCATCAATACGAAAAATGTTAGCAACCCTAAAAGACCTATGCTGTTTGAGAGAACCAACTCCTATTTTATCTAGAACCCGCAGCCTTAATAATTGGTTAACTTCTGTAGGGGCAAACAGCAATTCGCCGATCGTCGCAGACTGTCGCCCGATCGACAACTCGAATCAGCGGTGCAACCAGCACTCGTCTGAGTTGAATTCTCCGATCGATCTGTGGGAAAATGGTCACTCCACCGATCGATCGGCCCAGATGGGCGATCGGCCGGGTAGCTCCATCCGAGATTCAATCGATCGAGAACTTCGCACTGCTGTCAATCGCGGCCAAGTTCACCAGATTAATATCGTGTTTGGTGGCGATCGAGGACAGGCAAAGTTCGCACTTGGAGTCCAAGCCAACAATCAAAAGTTTGTTCAAATGCCTCAAGCAGTCAAAACTTCAACTTTTACGGCAAAGCGAGGGAGTAGCGGCGCACTGACAACGCCTTTAAGCATCAAATCTTTTGCGGTTTTATCGCAAAAATTGGTTCTTGAAGCATCCCCGTTTCAGTCATGCGGGGGAGTGTCAAAACATCAGTGATTACCTTAACTCTGCTACATCCTATTCAGTCTGTCCCAGTTCAAAGTTGGTGTTTTGAATCCGAATCTGTGGTTCGGATCGGTCGATCGAACGACAATGATGTAATTATTTACAGCGCTGTAGTTTCCCGCCACCACGTAGAGCTGTGGAATCATTCTTATGGCTGGGAAATTATTAATTTTGGCGCTAACGGCACTTATGTAGATGATAAACCGATCGCTCAGGTGTCAGTAGCGGACGGGATGACAATTCGCTTGGGCAATTCCGGACCAAAAATCCGAATCCGGGTGGGGGCGACGAATGTGCAACCGAGCCCAAAAACTCGGCCACCACAGCGCGAACTCACCGACAAAAAGGCCGAAGTTTCACAAGACAAATCAACAGCTTGGTCTGGGCCTAGGAGAATCATGGAAGACGATGATGGAGCGCTGACTCACATCGATTTTGAATGACCCGCTGCTATCTATGGGAGCTAGCAAATTTCAACAAAATTCAGGCTGCATTGCATTCGATCGTCTAGTCAGTTAATATAGCTGAATTTTCAAGTTACCCATTTTCATACCCTGATTAAGCAACGTCATTCTCTAATACCCGCTCAACCTTCAACCGATAAGATTTGAGGGATATCGCTCGATATTACTTCTGTTTCGCTGCTTGCCCAGCGGCGGTAATCTAAGAGCAATTGATACATCAATCGCTGTTTGACGCTTAGCAGTACACTCTTGAGCAAGCCGTTGCCCGTTGCTTCTAAAATTGGTTTGGGCGTCAGCCAAAACGGTGGCGGTAACTCGACTTGCACCTCTAAATCCGCTTTTCCCTTCAAGTACGCTACCCCACTATTTTGATGTACGTAAAGCTTTCCTTTAAGATTGAGAGCAAAGCGATCGTTTATATAATCCACACCAAGAATCGAGCAGGCGACTGACTCCAAATTGATTGCGCCCTCCGACTGCGCCCATACCCTCATGTCTACTGTGGGTTGAATGCTGAGCATCATAAATTGTAACGGTCGCATTTTCAGGCGGAAACAGTCATCGCTTAGTTGCTCTGTGCGAGTACGATCGACTAAAGCGTTTACCAATCGCCTCGGCTGGCGCAGATAATGTTGAATGGGAACCCGTTCATCTGGTACGGCGATCTCAACGGATTGGGAAGCATTAAAACGGGTATACATGAGAATATGTCAATATGTGGGATTCGTAAGGATATCTTAATAAACTATAACTTTTTTAAGGTGATTTGAGTCGCGCACTAACTCGCCCACTCGCCCCATCTCATCCGAGAAATAACGGATAAAAGCTTTTGGGACTCAGGCTAATTTTTTCATCATACTTGCTGGCTGATGAGAGTAAAGCAAACATTTGTAACGCAAAATTGCCGATTATTATGAAAATTTCCTTAGCAAAGCCCTCGAAGAGGATCGCACATCTCGGCCCTGTAGGTACCAATGCAGAAACAGCGGCTCAGGCTTATGTCAATTGGTTGAGCCGGGAAACTAACTCCGAATGCACCCTGTATCCTTATTCCACCATTTCTCAGGCACTAGAGGCATCTGCCTCCGGGCTGGTTGATTACTCAATTGTGCCGGTAGAAAATTCCATAGAAGGTAGCGTCACTGTCACCCTAGATACCCTGTGGCGGCTGGATGCACTGCGAATTAAACACGCCCTGGTTTTGCCGATTTCCCACGCACTGCTGTCAAATGCTCAAAATTTTAACCAGATTCAAAAAGTTTACTCTCACCCGCAAGCCCTAGCTCAGTGTCAATTGTGGTTGGCCGAGTTTATCCCACAGGCTCAGTTGATTCCGGCTAATTCAACGACGGAAGCGTTGCACTATCTAGAAGATAGCAGTATAGCGGCAATCTCTTCGCCAAGAGCCGCCGAACTCTACAAATTGCCCGTGCTAGCGAGCCCGATTAATGATTATCCCGACAATTACACTCGATTTTGGGTACTTGGCTCCGATGCAGGAAAATTAGGAAACTTCGCAGAATCCCACGAGTCATCAATGACATCCGGCACCACACTAGCGGCTAACTCGCACCTAGATTCAACTTCGGCGAATTGTACTCACACGTCACTAGCTTTTAGCGTACCTGCTAATATGCCCGGAACATTGGTAAAACCTTTGCAAGTATTTGCCAGTCGCGGTATTAACCTAAGTCGCATTGAATCTCGGCCGACTAAGCGATCGCTCGGAGAATATATCTTCTTTATGGACGTGGAAGCCGATGCTTGTTCTACATTAGTGCGATCGGCACTAGAAGAGTTAAAAAAACACACGGAAACTTTAAAAATCTTTGGTTGCTACACTGTACTGTCAGTAGTATGATTGTATTAATACTTAGGGGGCTAGCGAGATGAATGCTGATGAACTTCTCAAGCGATATGCAGCCGGAGAAAGAGATTTTCACGAATCCAACTTAATAGGTGCTTCCCTGTCACAAGCTTCCCTACTTCATATTTGCCTCGCCTGTGCCAATTTAAAGGACATAATTCTAGCTGAAGCAGACCTAAGTGGGGCTAACTTAATTGGTGCAAACCTCGAAAATGCTTGTCTGATCATGGCGGATCTGAATGGGGCAGATCTCAGGGGATCGAAGCTAACTCGTGCCAGATTAACAGGGGCTGAGCTGATTAATGCAAACCTGGAAAACGCCAACTTGGGAGACACGAAAATGATTGGTGTCAACTTAACCGGGGCAAACTTGTATAAAGCGAACTTGATGGAAGCCAACCTGATAGATGCTTGCTTAGATGAAGCCAATCTCGAAGGAGCAAATCTCAGTGAGGTAAAACTGCGGGGAGCAAGTCTCAGAAGAGCCAACTTGAGAGGAGCATTTTTGTCTGAAAGTAACCTTCAGGATGCGGATTTGAGAGAAGCTGATTTGCGCGGTGCTAATTTGAGCGGGGCATTTTTGTGCGGCGCTAACCGCGAAGGCGCTAAGTTAGATGAGGCTACAAATTTAAGCAGGGCAATTCAGTTTTGCATCAGACAAGTCTGAAATCAGGCAATATATCCGCACATAATCCGACAGCTAAGGACTAAAAAATATAGTATTCATTTGGCTAAAAGTGCAGTTAATTTGCTCCTGTACCTTAGAAAAATGAACCTGCATCTTTAGTATTTCTTTCTTAGAATTAGCTTCGGCAATCTTACTTTCCAAAGCTAGCAAGTTGCGATTGAGAGTTTCTACTCGTACAGTTTGGTCGTCTAAATCTATCTTCACTTTTGCTACCTTATCCAACTCTATTTGCTTGCGAACCCAGGCTTGTCGAACGGAGTTCTCATCGCCTTTCTGAAGAGCTAGCAAAGCTCGCTGCTGCCACTGATTGGCTTGGGATTCAGATTGATTGTACTGCCACTGAATCCGCAGTTGGGCTGAAATCGCGCTGCCAACAGCCTGACGAAGTTCTTTGAGAGGTTCCTGAATTTCTAAGATTAATAAATCCCAAAAATTCATCAGTTCGCTGGTAAAGCCTTCGCGTTCTACAGAGGCTACTAATGCTTCTAAGAGCAACAAATTGGGTTCCATCTGCTGCACAGTTGTCTCAAATATTAACTGTGCTTCTGATAACTGCCGATCGCCTTTTTCTGAGACTGTACTGGCTGAGTTCTTTAAGATTTTTTGAGTCCTGTCTGTCGCTGTTTCTGAATCTAAACTTGCAGGTACGAAGGCTTGTAATTTTTCGCGGGCGATCGCGCTCAGCCTTTCTCGCAGCAAATCGCAGGCCGCCCGCTGCACTGGCCCTGTTTCGCTTTGACAAATCTTGATGACTATTTTTAAGCCTGCATCGCCGTAATTGAAGGCTTCCTTTAGCGCTGCAATCCGATGTTCGCTGACTGAACTAGACAGTCGGTGTCTGACTCCTGCTAGTCCGCCGAGTACCACACCGCCCACCGGAGGCGGCAGTTGACCGCCTCTAACTGCATCGTATGGTTTCGGTTCGAGATTTTCTAACACAAGCATTTATAGCAGTTGACAGTTGACAGTTGACAGTTGACAGTTATAGCACTATCCACTGCTAACAGTTCCCAGCCATTCCCTTTGCTTTTCGGAACAAAAAGTTTAAAATCGGTGTTTTTCCGATGGAACAATGTTTGGGACGGTTGCCTCGGAGTTGTTATCCGAGGCAGAACTGAGGATGCTTCAGTTCTGTGAAAATTGACTACTTGAGCGTATCTTTGAGTACAGTCCTTGCTGCCAAGTGATTGCGAGTGGAAGTTAAAATTTCGGTTTCGCGTTCCAATCTCGCAGCAGTATCTTGCAATTCTAAAAGAGTTTGCTGTTCTGTAGCTGCACCGTAAAGGTAGCTGGCTACCCAGTAGGATAGTTCTGTGGGCAAACTGGGAATGTCTTCGGGTAGGTCGATCGGCTGATCCATCAATTTGCTAGAGAGGCGAACTACATCGCGAAGCAGTTGTTCGACTTCTTTGCCCAAAGATCGGAGGTCTTTTTGTGGCGGTTCGTCTTCAATCCATTCTACTAAACCGACTAAATAGGGTTTTTCCCGAACAGCGTCGAGGACTCGGAACCGTTGCTGTCCGAGAGTCATGATTTTCATGCGATCGTCCGGGAGGCGCTGACAGTGAATGACTTCGGCGCAACAGCCAACGCCAGAGACTTTGTTTTGGTTCGGGTCCCACATGAGCACACCGAAACGGCGATCGCCCTCCAGAATCGTGTTCATCATAATTCGATAGCGAAACTCGAAAATTTGCAGTGGCAGCGGTCTACCTGGAAATAGAACCACTTCCGGCAAGGGAAATAAGGGGAGTTCGCGAACTGCTACAGAGGAGGAGGATGCCATTGTCGCTCAAAGGTGACGGTACTTGCGCTTCTTTTTCTTACTTTAACTGATTTGAGTAATTCCGGGCGGGGGTGAGGGGCGATCGGCGGAAAATGCGGTTAAGGGCGATCGGCCCTTTAGGCTGATGCGTAGGGTCAGAAACCGGGTTTTTCCGCAAAATCCTGGTTTTTTACCCACAGATTAGATAAAAAACCCGGTTTATTTCGGCTGATGCGTCAGCCTTGCATAACTTATTTACCGCGCCCAAGGTACTTGAATTTCAATACCTACTTTTTCACCGAGGTCGATCGTACTATTAGCCAAATCAACAGCACCAGAGATCCCAACTCCGATCGCAGCCGCCCCCGCTACAATACCTTTTAAACATTTCTTTAATCTCGGTCTATCCCATTGATCTTTCGGTTTATTAATTTCAGTTTCGACATCTTGAATATCGATAATTATATCATCTCGAATATCTTCAGGAAACTGCATTGCGGTTTCTCGCATGGATGAAATTAGTTTGAGAAGTTCTACTGTATTGGCGTTATCGATATGAATACCACCAGAGGCTGTTTGTTGGGCGCTGTCTTTGACTTCGTTAGCGATAGCTACGCTGCCGATTTGTGCGCCGGGAAAGTTGTTATTTTGAGGATAATTTTGAGTCATTTTTTTACCGTCGATGTTGATGTTTAATTGAATGCTAGAAGTATCTCCAGAGTCAAGTTGATTGATTCCAGAAAGTCGCTCTTTCTCTTCCCATTGTTGCAAATTATCTGGGAAATCTTCCATCAAGCGGCGCACCTGAACCATTTGATAAGATTTGTCGCATTCGACTTCGTATCGGTGGTTTGCCAAACGGCGGCGCAGCTTTTCAAAATCGTAGAGGTGAGGGTCTTGGCTGCCTTGGCATTGCTGACAATTGCAAGGGATGAATTCTTGGTATTTTAGGCGTTTATCATAAGTAGCATGAATTTTCCAGAGTTCGTGGCGGATGCGGTCTAAAAGAGATTTTTTCTGGTTGCCGGAAACTCGAATGCGGATTTCTCGTTGGTGGTAATTCTCGATAACTTCGGCTTTGGCGTAATTGTCGGCGAGGATGACTCCATCGCGCCAGACAATATCCCCCCTACCCTTTGGTAAATCGGATTGAGGGCGGTAGATTAACAAGTGCATTTCTACGATGAAGCGGGTAATGATGCCTTTGGGCATGAAGTCGTATTCGTAGCGCAAAATCAGGTTATCGGTGTCGTCCCAGGCGTAGTTGGGCGTTTCGAGGGGGAGAAGTTGCGGGGCGATGTATTTTCCGGGTTGGCAGGGGATTTCGTAACACAGTTTGAAGTGTTTCATCAAGTGCAGCAGTTCGTCGTGCAAGTCTCGGTATTGTGTGTCGCCCCAGATTTGCTTGAGATTTTCTCGGGTGAAATACCCGTAGTTGGCGATGATTTCTGCGTTGTCCGTGACTTCTCCATTGTCGGTGACTTTTTTGTTGCCGATGAGTTTGTAAACAGCGTTGGTTGCCAATTCTGGACGCAGGATAACTACATTTTTGAGGATGGGGTCTTTTTGGAAATGCAGGATAATACCCAAGTCGTGGAGGTATTGACTGAGACTCAGCATGGGGGGTTTATCCGACTTTTTGAAGCCTTGCCCAACACAGATATTGAAAAATTCACTGACTTCGATATGGGTTTGGCGTTGGGAATAGTTTTCCAAAACATAGCGGACGTTGGCCCAGCGTTTAGGGATGGGCGTACTGATGTGGTCGAGGGTGGCGATGCGGTTTTGTAGGTCGCGTTGGAGGGCTTCAAGTCCGCGATTGGTGGCGAGATTGGTAGGGAAATCTTTTTCTAGGTTGCGAAAGTCACGCCGTTGTTGGGAGAGGCTGATTTCGCAGCGGATGTCTTGTTTTTCGTTTTGGACGAGGAAGACGGGACTGCCCTTGCTGAGGAGTTCGATGATACTCAGCCAGTAGCAGAGGTTGGGGTTTTGGCGGCGGTTATCGACGAGGAGGACATACAGAGAACGTTCGGTGAGGAAAAATTGGTGGGTGGCGTGGTAGATTTCCTGTCCGCCAAAGTCCCAGAGGTGAACGCGGAAAGGTTTGCCGTTGGGTTGTGGGAATTCCCAGCGCATCACATCGATGCCTTCGGTGGAGGGTTCTCGTTCTTTGAGTTCGTAGTTGGGGTTGAGGAGTTTGTTGGCTAGGGTGGTTTTGCCCGCTTCGCCTTCGCCGACAATCAAAAGTTTGGCTTCGTTGAGTTCTTCGGTAGCGTTGGGGTCACGAGTTTGGAAGTAGAAATCGAGAATGGTACGCACATCCCCAGGTTGAGATGATTGTTTTCCGCCCAATATTTCCAGCGGAATTGGTATCGAATTACCTCGCAAATCAAGGTTTTCCAGCTTCTCCATGCTGCCGATGGCTTCTGGGATGGATGTAATCTGATTGTTTATCAGGTCAAGGTGTGTCAGATTGGACAGTTGCCAGATCGCATCTGGGATTTGGGTAATCTGATTTCTTCTAAGATCAAGGTGTGTCAGATTGGACAGTTGGCCGAGCGCCTCTGGGAT
This sequence comes from Microcoleus sp. PH2017_08_TRC_O_A, assembly GCF_020738665.1. Classification (NCBI taxonomy): domain Bacteria; kingdom Bacillati; phylum Cyanobacteriota; class Cyanophyceae; order Oscillatoriales; family Microcoleaceae; genus Microcoleus; species Microcoleus sp. PH2017_08_TRC_O_A. Next base: position 1,910 of record NZ_JAEQCE010000115.1, on the reverse strand, counting down.
TTGGGCGATCTGATTGCTTCTGAAGTCAAGGTGTGTCAAATTGGACAGTTGGCAGATCGCATCTGATATTTGGGCGATCTGATTGTTAAAGAGGTAAAGCTGTGTCAGATGAGATAGTTGACCGATCGCATCTGGGAGTTGGGCAATCTGATTGCTGCTGAGGTAAAGCTGTGTCAGATTGGATAGTTTGCCGAGCGCTTCTGGAATTTGGGCGATCTGATTGTTATGGAGGACAAGTTGTGTCAGATTCGACAATTGACCGAGCGCATCTGGGAGTTGTGTTATTTGATTGTGACTGAGGTTAAGCTCTGTCAGATTCGACAATTGACCGAGCGTATCTGGGATTTCGGTTATGTGATTATGATTGAGGACAAGCTCTGTCAGATTCGACAGTTGAGCGAGTGCCTTTGGGAGTTGTGTTATTTGATTATGACTGAGGACAAGCTGTTTCAAATTCGACAGTTGGGCGAGCGCTTCTGGGATTTCGGTTATGTGATTGTGCCAGAGGTGAAGCACTGTCAGATTCGACAGTTGGGCGAGCACTTCTGGGATCTGGGTAATCTGATTGTGCCAGAGGTGAAGCACTGTCAAATTCGACAGTTGGGCGACTGCTTCCGGGATTTCGGTTATGTGATTGCAACCGAGGTAAAGCCCTGTCAGATTGGATAGTTTGCCGAGCGCATCTGATATTTGGGCGATCTGATTGTTAAAGAGGTAAAGCTGTGTCAGGTTCGACAGTTGACCAAGCACTTCTGGGATTTGTATTATTTGATTGTGACGGAGGTTAAGCTCTGTCAGATTGGATAATTGAGCGATATTTTTTGGAATTTCTTTTAAATTAATGCTGTTTAAATTTAAACTCTCTAATTGCTTCATTTCCAGCAGGAATTCTGGTATTTTTCCAAATGGATTGCCACTGAGGTCGATCGATCGCAAATTTTCCAGCGCTCGCAATTCCTTTGGCAGCGTACTTAATTGATTGGTGATTAATTTCGCAGTCAATTTACCATCAACCCATTCCCCTTTCTCCACCTTCCCCAACACCAACGTCTCAAGCTGCGTGCACTTGCCAATCTCCGGCGGCAATTCCTCCAACCCCAACCCCGACAAATCCAATACTTTGGAGCCCTCTGAGGCGGCTTTATCGATTAACTGCAACAACTCCTCTCTCGTCATACCCTCGATCTCTCCGTAGTCTTCATTTATTGTGACAGTATTTTTTGTTTGGTGGGGACTTATAGCAGTTGACAGTTGACAGTTGACAGTTACTTTTGCCACCCGTGAGGAATCTAAGAAACCGGGTTTTTATGGGTTTCTGCGCTGTTACCAACAATTTTCGTAAAAACCCGGTTTCTGGCCACCCGCGCGTCATCTAAGAAACCTGGTTTTTTTGAGTTTCTACGACTTTAACGCGTCTTCTCTGCAAAAACCCGGTTTCTGGCGATCCGTGCATAATCTGGAGACGAAAAAAGCTCGGAGTGTGGAAAATTTGTTAGACTGGAATTGTTAGCTAACGAGTCGATCGACCGTACTTTGCACGCAAGGTGAATCATTATGCTCCAAGCATTTGAAGGGATTTACAGAAATGGAGTCATCGAACTTTTAGAATTTCCGGAAAACATTTATGAAAGCCGCGTGCTAATTACTTTTCTAGCTGCGCCATCCATACCCAAATCGCCTACATTTATCCAGTTTGGAATGTTTGCAGGCCCTGGGCAATCCACCGAAGCGGATTTCGAGATTGCACAGTTTCAAGGGGATGCAGGCGATGAATTGGATTGGTCGTAGCTGCCAATGAAATATGTCATCGATACCGCTCGTAAAAACCTGGACAAAGCTACCCAAAAGTAGTCAATGTTAGACATCTACGTTAGTAATTTTAGTCCACAGTCCTAAAACTACAGGAATAA
>NZ_JAEQCE010000114.1:0-15417 GCF_020738665.1 Microcoleus sp. PH2017_08_TRC_O_A | reverse complement strand
TGCCAAAAAGAATGACCACTTTTGAGGTGCCAAGGTTTTCTTTTGTATGCTGAGTCCACGTTTGTCCAATTAATTGGCGATTAGAGGCGTAGCGATCGCGAACTTTGCACCCGGGCCCAGAAACCCGGTTTCTACGAGAAATACTGTTTGGTGACAAGGCATACACAGAGAAACCGGGTTTCTTGAATCCTGCGCGTAAATCCCGATCGCCCAACTGCTCAAACATCCTTAATATAAGAAATGCTGTCCCGAATATTGTGGAAGCCCGCAGACTCGTAAAGTCGCAATGCACCGGAAGGATTTGCAGTATCCACGCCGAGAATCGCAGTCTCGACACCGGCAGCTTTTAGTCGCTGCAAACCAGCCAGCAACATCGCCCGTCCCAATCCAAGTTTGCGGAAACCGCGCCGCGTACCGAGAACGGCAATCCAGCCTTCATTTCGTCCAGTACGATCGCACTCCTCGACATTAATTTCGCAATAACAGAAAGCTGCAAAAGTCCCGTCAGCAGCAACTGCAATCAAGTCTAAATCCTTTCTGTAACTGGGTTTTGCTAAATCGTATTTGAATTTCTCGACTGTTAAATCGTGGTGATTCCAGTGATCGATAAACGACTGGTTGAACATTTCTACCCAAGCTTCCGAATCCTGTTCGCCGGGGAATAGACGCAGCGCAAAACCTTCTGGGAATTGGGCTTGGGCGATCGGTTCCGTGAGCGATCGCGCCATGCGACAAAAATAGCGATCGACCCTAAAACCGCAATTTGTGAGCACAGAAATGCGATCGGCATCCTGTGTCCTAACCCCCGATCGCAGCTTCACCTGCGCGCCCCGCAATGATGCTACCTCGCGCATCCGCCTTTCGCCCCAAGCCACTGCCGCCGCTTCCACATCTCCGCAGCGCGCCTCGGGGCGGACTGAAAACGACAGCCAACCATCGATGACTGTCCCAGGTTCAGAAATCCACAACTCGGCAAAACCGATTAATTTGCCGCCTGCATCTTCCCAAAGACAGATATCGCGCGCTAAATCTCGGGACGGTTGGTTAAATTCTTGTTGTAATTCCGAGATGGAAGTGCCTTGATCGAGCCGATCGACTTCTTCGCAAGTATTGATTAAATCGGCGATCGCAGTTAAATCGCTTTCGCCCGCATAGCAGCGCGCCGAGAGATTTGCCATCATAGCTAATCACCATTTTCGGTTATCGATCAATTTTAAAATAGCTTGGGCGATCGATCGAAGTGCGATCGTCTTCCAGGGCTTCCCTAACTGGTGAGTCGATCGGGCGATCGGGCGATCGACATTTCTGTTCAGAATCCGCCGATCGTGGTACTAAGATGTTTGTTAAACGAAAAAATGTGCTTTTCGCGACCAAAGTAACAAATTGTTACTTTGTTTCTCAGGAATGAGACCTCTGTCTCATTCCTTAGATATATTCAAGACCATCAAGTTCGTCACCAAGTTGACCAACTGAGATAAGAAATAATTTTTCGTCTAAGTTAAGGAGAACTCAATGCTTGACGCTTTTTCAAGAGCTGTAGTTTCAGCCGATGCCAGCACCTCCACCGTTGGTGATATTGCTGCCCTGAGAGCTTTCGTTGCCAGCGGCAACCGACGCTTGGATGCTGTAAACGCGATCGCCAGCAACGCTAGCTGCATGGTTTCCGACGCTGTTGCCGGTATGATCTGCGAAAACCAAGGCTTGATCCAAGCCGGTGGTAACTGCTACCCTAACCGTCGCATGGCTGCTTGCTTGCGCGATGCAGAAATCATCTTGCGCTATGTCACCTACGCCTTGTTGGCTGGTGATGCTTCCGTTCTTGACGACCGTTGCTTGAATGGTTTGAAAGAAACCTACGCAGCTTTGGGCGTACCCACCACCTCCACCGTGCGTGCAGTTCAAATCATGAAGGCTCAAGCCGCTGCTCACATCCAAGACAACCCCAGCGAAAAATTTGCTGGTGCTAAGTTGCGGAAAATGGGATCTATCGTAGTTGAAGATCGTTGCGCCAGCCTCGTTGCCGAATCTTCCAGCTACTTCGACCGTATCATTTCTGCACTGAGCTAGTCAATTGCTAATCGCAATCCGCTCAGCAAAATTGAAACTACGCTCACTGTCAAAATCACTTTAGGAGATTTAAGGAAATGAAATCAGTTCTCACCACCGCTATCGCCTCTGCTGATGCAGCAGGTCGCTTTCCTAGCACCTCTGATCTAGAATCAGTTCAAGGTTCTATCCAACGCTCTGCTGCTCGTTTAGAAGCTGCTGAAAAATTGGGCGCCAACCTGGATGCAGTTGCTAAAGAAGCTTATGATGCTTGCATCAAAAAGTATCCTTACTTGAACGAATCCGGTCAAGCTAACTCCACCGATACTTTCAAAGCAAAATGCCACCGCGACATCAAGCACTACCTGCGCTTGGTTCAATACTGCTTGGTAGTTGGCGGCACAGGCCCTCTTGATGAATGGGGTATTGCTGGTCAACGCGAAGTCTATCGCGCTTTGAGCTTGCCTACTGCTCCTTACGTTGAAGCATTAAGCTTTGCTCGTAACCGTGGTTGCACTCCTCGCGATATGTCTGCTCAAGCTTTGACTGAGTACAACGCTCTTCTTGACTACGCCATCAACTCCCTGTCCTAATTAATTAGACAGGTTTGTAATGTCGTGACTGGGTAATTTTTACCCCGACAAGTCTAGGAAATCTTGGCTCGTTGCTCTACCGATTTGGGTAAAGTAAGGGTAAAGAATTCCTGGGCTTGTTATTGTGTTTTAATAGGCATATGCTAATTTCTATCGGGCATCGGGCATCGGGCATCGGGCATCGGGCATCGGTAGCCCACTCTCCTCTTCTCCCATTCTCCCCCTCCCCACTCTATGGATAAACGCTTTTTTAGTTTTTTTAATTTAACAGAAGACCAGGCGATCGCCCTTTTAGATACGCCACAAGACCAAATCGGCGAAGAAGATTCTCGCTACATAGCCGCTTCCCATCTGATAAACTTTCCCACAGATCGATCGATCGCAGCACTGATCCGAGCAGTACAGCAAACCGATCCGGTGCTAGAAAACCGGATTGTGCGCCGCAAGTCGGTGGAAACCTTGGGAAGACTGCAAGCTGTCCAAGCATTGCCGGTGATTCGCACCTGTCTGAGCGATGATGACTGCTACACCGTGGAAAATGCGGTTTGGGCGATCGGCGAAATTGGCACTCAAGACGCCGATATGTTAGAAGAAGTTGCTCAATTGCTCGATAAACCAGGACAAACCTACCGAGTAATCATCCACACCCTGACTAAATTAGATTATCAACCAGCCGAGACCAGAATTCGCAAATTTGTTGACGATCTCGATCCACCGACTGCTAGTGCTGCGATCGCCGCAATTTGCCGCCTAACCAGAGACTTTTCTAAAATGGGACAAGTTGTCGCCATGCTGCAACACAAAAATGTCCTAGGGCGCAGACTATCAATTCAAGATTTGATTGACGCCCACCACTACGAGGCCATTCCCAACATTGCCAAATGTCCCGTATCTTTAGTCTTTCGCCTCAGGGGAATTCGGATGCTAGCAGCAGCCGGAATCGCCGACAAATCCCTTACCTTTGACACCATTCAACCCTATTTAGAACAAACCTTACGGGATAAACCAGGGGATTTGGATTTAGTCCACAGCTATGAAGAATTACCAGAATTACCGTTTCTGATTAACCAATTATACGAAACAGATTTTGGTCGTTGCTATTTAGCAACTAAAACAATTTTAGAACATTATTCAGAGGAGGCACCATCTGCACTTTTTGCCACCTTTGCCGAAGAAGCAAACAATGACTATGGAGCGCATTTTCATGTAGTAAAATTGTTTGGTTGGCTCAAACACTCTCCCGCCTACGATTTGTTATTGGAAGCTTTGAATAACCCCCAACCCCAGTTTCAGAAATCCCGTGCGGCGGCTGCGATCGCCCTAGGGGAACTCGGAGAAAAGCGTGCCATTCCAGAATTGAAAACCTGTCTGGAAACTAAAATCTGGGATTTGAAGTATGCTGCATTAATGGCACTAGAAAAACTTGGTGATGTTAGTGGTTATGAAGTTGCTGCGGCTGACCAAGATTGGTTAGTTCAAGCTAAAATAGATGCTCATACTTCTTTAACATCTGAAATATAGTAGGGACACGGCAGTGCCGTGTCCCTACAGCCGGACACGGCAGTGCCGTGTCCCTACCTGAGACGGGAGGCAGAAACCGGGTTTTTTTACCAAAATACTGCATCCCAGCTTTTAATACTGGTAAAAACCCGGTTTCTTAGATATTTATGCGTCCAGGATTGTTAATTCAGCTTAAATTAGAAAACCTAAAACCCCAAAAATTATGACAACAGATGCTTTGTTTGAAAAACTAAAACACCCGAATCCTCATATGCGCGATCGGGCGATGTTTGAAATTGCCGATTCCCGCGATGAAAATACAATTCCTCGACTGGTGGCCATTTTAGACGACGAAGATGTCACCTATCGTCGGGCGGCAGTGAAGGTGTTAGGTGCGATCGGTGAGGATGCCATATCACCGGTGGTTGACGCCATGTTAAACAGTGAGAATGTGACTGTGCGAGGGAGTGCGGCGAAGGTATTGGCGCAAGTTGCGATTAATTATCCAGAGTTGCCTTTCCCAGAAGTGGGCTTGCAGGGATTGAAAAAGGCGATCGATGATGCTAATCCTGTGGTGCATATTGCAGCGGTGATGGCCTTGGGACAGATGGGCTCCTCTGCCTTTGAGATTTTGGTGGAATCGCTGAATACAACGGATAATGTAGCGGTACAGGTGGCGATTGTGAGTGCGTTGGCCTCTGTGGGCGATCGACGTTGTGTAGAAGTTCTCACCACATTTGCGAATGATGAAACCGTGGATTCCTATGTGCGGGAATCAGCGACAAGTTCTTTATCGCGATTGGATTTGGTGATGAATTATAAGCGCGCAGAATAGGTTGATGGTTGCGTGTTGAACGATATGTAAGCAAAAATTGTAATGGTCAGAAAAACTCACCCAAAGCCAGAAGTTGAGGATGCGTTGAGATACGCTGAAAAAAATGGATGGCGCGTTGATGTTGGTGGTTCTCATGCTTGGGGGAAAATTTATTGTCCCTACAACGATAAAGAGTGTAGAAGCGGGATTTTTTGTATATCCAGTATTTGGAGTACCCCAAAAAACTCAGGGAATCATGGAAAACAAATTCGCCGAGTAGTGGATAATTGCACAAAGCATAACGATGTGAATGAGTCTTCCTCGGAGGAGGAATAAAAAATGAACGAGTATGATTTTACTTTGAAGTTTAATCTGAACAATTCCCCAGCCGATCCTGATAATTTTATTGAGAGACTGTATGCAAGTGGCTGTGACGATGCCTTAATTGGAGTTGGAAATAAAGAATATGTAGCACTAAATTTTATCCGCGAGGGATCGTCGGCTTATGAAGCTATTTCTAGTGCGATTAATGATATCAAAAAAGCTGTTCCAAGTGTTACTCTAATTGAAGCAGCACCAGATTTAGTTGGCTTGACGGATGCAGCTAAAATTCTGGGTTATACTCAACTGCAAATGAGAAATCTCTCGATCGAAAGCAAATCAAGATTTCCGATTCCTGTTTATGAAGGTACACATTCTATTTGGCATTTAGCGGAAATTTTAATTTGGTTGCGCGAAAATCGAATGCACTCAATTGATGATACGCTGTTAGATATCGCTCAAACCAATATGAATATTAACATTGCCACGAGTTGGCAAAAGATCCCTCTTGATACCCAAGAAAGTATCAAGGCGCTGGCTGTTTAGACTGGTTTGTGCGATATTACTGAGGCACATTGCAATCTAAGGAAAACACCAATGAAAATTAAAGTCAAAAATCTTGGTGCCCTAAAACAAGCCGAATTCACCCTTGGCGAGTTGACAATTATTTGTGGCGGCAACAATACCGGAAAGACCTACGCTACCTATGCACTGTTTGGCTTTTTGTTTACTTGGCGGCAGATTTTGGCGATCGAAATCAACGACGATAATATCCAACAACTCCTTGCTGACGGCGTAATTCATCTAGACATACAAGAATATGTCAAACAGGCAGAGCAAATTGTTTTTAAAGCTTGTCAAGTTTATACACAGCAATTGCCTCAGATTTTTGCAGCACAGGCTAAAAGATTTAAAAAAACAGAGTTTCAGGTAAACCTAGACATCAAAAATATTACCTTGGCAAGCCAATTTCAGTCAACACTAGGATCTGCAAATGTCGAATTATTCTCGATGACCAAAAGAGAAGATAGTAGAGAATTAGTTGTCACCTTGCTCGTTGAAAAAGAAAAGGCAAAAATTCCCAATGAAATAATTAAACAAACCATTGCCGATGCACTGAAACATATTATTTTTGACGAAATTATTCCTCGTCCTTTTATCGCTAGTGCAGAGCGAACTGGTGCAGCTATTTTTCGCAAAGAGTTGAATTTTGCCCGTAATAGATTGCTTGAACAAATGGGTAAAAGCAACAATAATATCAATCCAATGCAGCTTTTATTTAAAGCTTATCAGGACTACGCTTTGCCAATCAAGACAAACGTTGACTTTACGAGGGAACTGGAAACCATTGTTAAAAAAAGCAGTTTTATTGCTGAGGAACATCCTGATATACTGGCAGATTTTGCTGACATAATCGGTGGCCAATACACTGTTACTCGTAATGATGAACTTTATTATGAGCCGAATGGTAAAAGGCTCAAGCTTTCTATGGATGAAAGTTCTAGTGCTGTGCGTTCTCTATTAGACATCGGTTTTTACCTAAAACATGAGGCTCAGATTGGTGATTTACTGATGATAGATGAACCAGAATTAAATCTACATCCTGAAAACCAGCGCCGCGTCGCACGGCTATTTGCCCGCTTGGTAAATCTGGGTATTAAGGTTTTTATTACCACCCACAGCGATTACATTATTAAAGAACTGAATACGTTGATTATGCTTAACCATGACAAACCTCATCTGAAGCGAGTTGCTGAAGAAGAAGGTTATCGGGAAGTAGAACTAATTTCGTCTAACAAAATCAAAGTTTATATTGCGGAAGAGGCAGGGAGTACAAAAACAAATAAATGTCAAACGCTGACACCAGCCGATATTGACCCAGAAATGGGTATTGAAGCCCGCAGTTTTGATACAACTATTGAAACGATGAACAGGATTCAGGAATCGATTGTTTGGGGTCAGGATTAATGTCTGATATTGCTATCCTCAAAGAGATGATTAAGGAAAGTGCTACAGTACCATTGGAAGAACACAAAGGTAAAAAGCAAGTTATACTCAAAGAGCCTCCGCCTGCTGACTATTCTGTCACGATTGATGGAATGCCTGATGATGCTCAAGTTATTGTCATTAAAGCCGATGCTTTCCCAGCACCAAACAAGATTTTTACCAGCTCAAAAGGTCAGTGCAAACGTGCTGATTTTGTGATCGTTGCTGATACTCCCACAGAAAAAATCATCTTTTGCATTGAGATGAAGAAAAATAAAGACCAGAATTCAAAAATTATCCAGCAACTAACGGGCGCAAAATGCTTTGTTGACTATTGTCAGGAAATCGGAAAAGCATTTTGGAATCAACAGAACTTTCTTGATGCTTATGAATATCGTTTTGTCAGTATCGGTCATATTAGCATTTCCAAAGGGAAAACACGCATTAACCGCTTAACTGAGACTCATGACCGTTTAAATGAGACTCATGACCGTCCTGATAGGATGCTGAAAATTAGTAGACCCAATAAACTTCAGTTCAATCATTTGATCTACGGGAGATAGATAGTTTTGTGAACGTCAAAATCAGCGCTTCAGGACTTATCTATGACCTTCCAAACAGCTTTTTACCTTTTACCCCTTCCTCCTTTCAACCTTAAAAACATCCTCAATACTTTTCCCAGATGTTTTTTCCTCCCAGCCCATCGCCATCAAAAAACTCTCAGCAGACGCAGTTTCCACCACATCAACCCCCCATTCTCCCGTTTGCAGCGCCTCAACATCGCTACTCAATGGCGGAGTCTTTTTCAATCCCGCTAAAATCAAAACATCAGGAAAAGAATCATCAACTTTTCCTTGACTCATCCGCTTATTTACCAAAGATTCAGCGCAAAACTCCCCAACTTGAGGTGGCGCAAAATCATGAGTAGAAAATAAAACTTCTACCATCCAATGAGCATGATTTAATTGACGGCACTTAATCCCAGGATATTGACTTAAACCCTCAGCAAATACCAGAGTCAAATCTTCTCTACTTAAGGTTGGAAAGATACCCTCTTGCATATCAAAATTGTGGGAAAGCAACATCCGCCCTGTTCCAGATTCTGTCATATTTTTAGTTACTTAATTTGAGAAATTGCTAACTTAATTACTCCTTGCACAGCCGCCTCTGATTCCTTGGCTAATGCAGCTTGTAGCGGCTCGATCGCACTTCGATCGCCCACTTTCATCAAAGACAAGGCCGCCGCCCTGCGACTTTCGCCATCGCCATGATGCAGCAACTCAATCAGGTTGGGGATTGCAGGCTTATAGGCGAGATTTCCCAAAGCAGCCGCCGCCTCGCAACGCACGTCAACATCAACATCCGTTAGAGACTTCACCAAAATCTCAAATAAGTCTGCTTTCGGCTCTTCCTGGGCGACTTTGGCGATCGCCCCAACCACCGCCCCGCGCACCACAGGCGAATCAGACGCTATTGCCCGATACAAATACTCCTTCGCACCCGCCCCAATAAACGCCAACGCCCAAGCCGCATGACCGATCGTACTTTCCGGCAAATCGGTAGATGCTAAAATATCCAACAAAGCCTGCACAGAAGGTTCACCAATCCTCGCCAGCGCCCCAATCGACGAACCCTTAACCACCGTATCCTCATCATTTAACAAAGCATGAATTAAATTAGGAACAGCAGTCGGATCGCCAATCAAAGTCAGAGTTTTACCCGCAGCACGCCGCACAACCGGATTAACATGATTTCCCAAAGCATCCAACAAAAAAGGAGTCGCCGCTTCACCAATTTCCGCCAGAGTTTCCGCACAACGCAGTCGAGTCATCCCCCGCGTATCACCCAAAGATTCAACCAGACTCCTCAAAAGCTCAGCATCATTAACATCAAAAGTATCTAAATCTATTTGTTCAGTAACTTGTTGAAGCAAAGCATCTGTTTCGGCATGAGCTAACACAATTGCAGCATCTTGGGATTGAGCATTAGAATTGACCATCATTGCCACCTAATTATTAGTAGTTATCGCCGCCAATTGAGTGCGGAGACTGTCTAGTCCAGCATCAATTTTAGCAAGTTCCGGCTCAATTTTAGCCATAGCTGCTTTCTGTGGTAGCTTAGCCTTTTGTGCCGCCGCCATCGTTTCATTCACCAAACGTTCCCGATACCGCTCAAATTCGGCAATGACTTCCACCAATTCTTCAGCCTCTATCTGTGTTGAATCTTCTGTTAAATCTGCGGCAGATTCATCACGAGCCGATGTTGTCAATTCTTCGTTTTCAGACATAGTTTTGAGAGTTTAATAACAGTTGAAAACAGTTAGGCGATCGAGTTCAGTTAAACTCACATCATACAGGATTCTTAGGAACTGGCAAGATGCCAGTTCCACAACCAATTAATTTTATTGTGGGGCGGGCATCTTGCCCGCCCAGTTAGTTGCTTGTGGGGTGGGCATCCTGCCCGCCCAGTGGCTTGTGGGGTGGGCATCGAACTGGCAAGATGCCAGTTCCACAACCAATTAATTTTATTGTGGGGTGGGCATCCTGCCCGCCCAGTTGCTTGTGGGGTGGGCATCCTGCCCGCCCTAAAAAAATATTGACAATAGTTGAATTTGACCAATCAAAAAGCATTTTTTCCAGAGACTTTAACGCGACACCGCAGCAGCCTCAGAAACTCTCAAGCGATTGTGTTCCAACAACTCTTCTAAAACAGACGGAGAAATACAACGACGCTCAGAACAGTATGCCATTTGTTTAACCCCATTGCTCATTTGAACCGTCATCACCCGCACTCGAAAATGATCGTTAATAAACCAACAGCGTTCCTGTCCTTGATTTGTCTCATATTCCGTCTCAATAGTCAATACCCCATCATCAGCAAAATGGTAAATACCAATTACCGGAATACCTTCAACGTAGCCTCTATTTCTGAGAAACTTACCCATTTTCGGGTTATTGGGATTGGGTACATCGATAAGTATTGCAGCATAATTTTGGTTCGGGATGGCATCATCCAAATTATCTTGCCACATAAAACTGCATCCCCCACTAACCAAAGCAGGATCTACATTTTGCTGTTGACAAACCTCTAAAACTCTGGGATCATCAATTGATAAGACATCAATCATGACATTGGATTCTCCCGACTCATCAGCAGCAGCAGTATCAAAATTGTGGACTGTTCGCTGAGTGAACCAAACGCCCTCACTCTTGCGAAAGAAATCCATCATAGTCATCGGTGGTGTTAGCAGCATTTCTATGTCAACTTAGCGAGAGGAATCAAGTAGCATCGGAATTATTGCCGAAATTAGGAGACGGCTTTTGGAGTGTCCCTACAATATTATTTTGGGTAGGGAGACGGCACTGCCGTGTCCTCTATATCATTCCTTCCCCTTGTGAAGGGGATGGGAGGAGAATCCGATCGAATTTTGGTTAAGAAAATTAACTTTCTGGCGATCGCACAACAATCAAATTCTAGGATAAATGACACCGGACAACTTTGAGCAATTCCATCAATAAATCTTCAAAAATATAATGGCACTTCGTCAACACTCATTTTTCCTCTCTGAACCCCTGACTCTCACAGAAGTCTTACAAGCTATCGAGGAAAGCAAAAGCCTAGCTCAAACCAACCTCCAGGGAATCAACCTCAGCCAAATGGATTTATCCGGGATTGATTTGAGCGGAGCAAACTTGATTGGCGCGGGCCTCAGCAAAACCAATTTCCAAGGTGCAAATCTCCAGGGAGTAGATTTGCGGCGCGCCAATCTCCGAGACGCCAATTTGAGTGGAGCAAATTTACAAGAAAGTTATTTTTTTCGAGCTGATTTACAAGGTTGCAATCTAGTTGATTCCAAGCTAGAATCAGCTAAATTTAAATTAGCTTTATATGATAGCAAGACTATGTGGCCAGAAGGATTTAATTACCAAAAATCCGAAGCTATTGGCCCGAAAGCTAGTCTGAGCGGAGCTTTTTTGAATGCAGCCAATCTCCGAGGAGCGGATTTAAGTTATTGCAATCTGCGAGGTGCTTATCTCAGTGGAGCGGATTTAACGGGAGCAAATTTAGAAGGAGCGGCATTAAGTGGCGCTAATCTTCAGAATGCTTTTTTGACTGGTGCTTATTTGCGAAATGCCATGTTAATTGGAGCTGAATTGCAAGGCGCAGATTTACGGGCTGCTGATTTGACTGGAGCAAATTTAGATCAATTGCAAAGTATTGCGGGTGCTGATTTCAGCTTGGTACAAGGATTGAGCGCCGAAACAAGAGCGATGCTTTGCAGTCGCAATTCCAAGGAGTTAGGTACTTGGAATCCTTATACTCGGAATAACACAGCTCAAAGTCTTGCAAATTAGATATCGTTTGTAGTGCGGACTTAAGTCCGCAAATTCAGAGGACTAAAGTCCTCACTACAAACCGTTTGTAGTGCGGACTTAAGTCCGCAAATTCAGAGGACTAAAGTCCTCACTACGAACAAATTTTAATTTTCCTATAAATTGCGTTCCAAATCGAACAGAAAACCGTGAATATACTCCTCAGTCCACTCCTCACCATAGAACCGCAGAAACATCCCCCTCGCAGGATCTTTCGCCGCACGATAGTTGATATAATTGCGTTGAGCCTGAAGAATCTCGACCAATCTCTGACTGTCGGTGACTGGTTGCGCGCGATCGACCAAATCGAGATAAGCTTGTAGATAATCCTTAAAAGCGTCAAACACAAGAGTCTGCACAGCCTCAGTTTCCTTAGGACGAGTCCACAGAAAAGCCGGAGAAAAGAAAGGTTTTGCCTCTTCAGGAAAATCTCCCCCCCAGGGCAAATCTTTTTGATACTTGTTAAAAATCGGTAAAATCGGCTCTGAGTATTGCTTTTGATAGGCCGCATCATGAAAAAGCGGCTGCATATCCAAAGCAATCAAATGTCCCCCCGGTAAAGTCACCAAATCCGCCCCAAAAAAAGGCAAATCATAATTAATTTGCGGGAAAATCACAAAATTCAAAACCTGAAGAGCATCACCGCCCTCAACATGAGCCGCCCGAATTTGTCGCAGTTTGGGCGATTGAAAAGCATAGCTAGTAGTGACAACCAACTGCTCTTTTTTTCCTTTCCCAGTGATACATTCTTTTTTTTCAAAACCTGCTGGAATCGGATATGGAGCTAAGTCAAGTCGCTCCCTGAGCAGTGGGATGGCGTAATCTAAAAAAGGCTGATAGAGAGTCATTTTTAATTTATTTTGTCCCGGCGGGAACCGCTAAGGGAACAGCATCTTCAAACAAAAACTCGTACAAAAAGCGCTCTGACCATTCATGACCAAAATAGCTGCCGAACAGCCCGGATGCGGGGTCTCTTTCTGCACTATACTGATCGTATTCTTTCTGTGCTTTCACAATCCGCTGAATTTCTTCGGGAGTTGTCAGGGGAGTAGCTTGCTGTAGCATTTTCCAGTACAACTGGACGTATTCTTGATAGGCGGGAAACAATTGGTTCACTACTGTTTCGGCGTCGGTTTTGGCAAAGAGCAAATTCTTGGAAAAATACTGGTTGGCATCATAAAACTTCATTTCTAAGTCTTGTACCAACGAGCTGTATTTAGCTCGAATTTCGGTCAACGGTTCGATATACTTGTCTGTGTAAGCCCGATCGCGAAATAACGGCTGAAAATCTATCACCACCAAGATTTTCTTTTGTCCAAACGCTAAAAAATCAATCCCTAGCAACGGCACATCGTAATTGTGGCTTGGATAAATGACACTGTTAAAAATTTGTGCCGTTTCCCCAGCATCGATGTAGGTGTAGCGAATTTTTCGCAATTCAGGGCATTGATAACACCAGCTTTGAATTGTGGCGGGATTTTTACCTCTTTCACTCACCACAGATTCCAATCCAGAGGGAATGGGACGGCTCTCTAGTGCAAAGTTCTCAAACAGTTCTTTTTCTAGAAATTGCTGAAATGGCTTAAACATAGATTATAATTTAGCTCCTTCAATCTCTCCCTGAACACAGGATAATAGGCGATCGCCCTGGGCCTAGTCTCTTTTATGGATAACAAAGTAATATTTCGTTATGAAACCAAACGTGCGATCGCACTTAATCTAATGAAGACTTTTACCACACTCTCATCTTTGATTCTCTCAAATGTAACAAATCTTAATCAATTTTCTCATAATTCTAGTCTATAACTTGAATTGTACTCAATTCCCTCCGGACAATTTTAATAGCTATGCAATTAAGTGAAAGAGCAAAACAATTAATTCCCAAAGCGAGAATTGTCAGCTTTGCTACTTGGAAAAATATCTATCCAGATGAAGTAATTGCCATTTTTCAAAAGGCTGACGATGAAAGTCGATATCTCACAGATGAAGATTTAGAAATCATCAAAAATCTGGTTCCCGATACCTCTTCAATGTTAGAACAAGCAAGATTGCTGCGAGAGCAAGCTCCTAATCTTGTATCGAATGCCAGGGAAAAGGTGTTAGCCGACTTTCCAAATATCACCGAACCAGACAATGACCTCTATCCTGCTGAACGCGCCGAAGCTTGTTGGCGAGATTTTTGGCATTTCTTGCGCTCCGTCTCCTATAGCATAGCAGGGAAAAACCCGGAATTTACCAGTCAAGCAGGACTAGAAAACATGGAACTACTTTATCAAGAATTGCGAGTTCCCGTGGCGGCGATGCTCTGTGGATTACAACAATTAAAAATAGTCAGTTTACAGCAATTTAGTTCTGAGGAACAGCATTTATCTGGTCTTGCTTTTGACAATTTAATCGCTGGCTTAAAACAGTTCAATCAAGTTTGACCGCTTAACAATCGCAGGAATTAACCACAGGCATTTAAGAAACCGGGTTCGTTCGCCCACATTCCTCGCACTTCAGGCCATATTTCCCGAAAAAACCCGGTTTCTGCCTCTAGAACTTGATAAAATATTCTTAATTGCGATCGAGCAAATTTTCTAAAGCCGCACCAACCACTCGATGATGGGAGTCTTGCCGCAGTTGACTCAACACCTGCTTCGCTTCTGGATCATCAAAATGCTTCAAAGCAGATGCAGTGTGCTGGCGAATCCCTTCATACTCAGAACTAGCCAGCGCCAACAACCGAGCCAATGCCGCTGCTTCCTGACTGCTTCCAGCTAAAGCACCGAGCGCGTCCACAGCCGCTTCCTGGGTGGTCATATCTTCCCCCGCCAAAGCTTCCACGCACACCTCAAACAGTTCGTTGTAGCACTCCATATCTACCAGCGCCCCCAAAATGCTGCGACGCACCAGCCAGTGGTCATCCTGAATAAAAGTCAGCACTAAATGAGACGCAGCGCACCTACCGAAGAGCGACAGGGAATTTGCCGCTTCGGCGCGCACATTGGGAGTGTTATCAAGTTTCATGATTTGCAGCAAGGCGGCGAAAGATTCGGCGCTTTGCTGTTGTCCAAATCCCCTGCTGACAAAGGTACGGACTAAAAATTCTGGGTCGTTGAGCCGAGCTTTTAGCAAAGGAACGGCAATCTCTGGTGTATAATCTTTCAGAGCTGCGATCGCCTTGAGTCGATATTGAAAATCAGAATTATCTAGAAACGCTTCAATTTCGTGAATATCCATAACCGCAACAGAGCAGGACTTTTCCTTACTTTAAACAACAGGGTTCACTTTGTGCAACTTACCAAAATTATCTTAACACCGAAATCTTTTTTTGACCGTGAACCTCGTTTCTTTAAACTCTCTCATCAAATCTCGTCTGAAAACTTCCGTATTTGAACCAATATTGTCGCAGTTCATGATGAGGTGTATGCAAACTCCCTTTCCCTTGATAGAGCATCACTTGTCGGTGATTTCCCATCCAAACTCGTTTGAGCGGTTCCACAGAAATTAAGCATCCTCCTAGACTGGTGATATATTGCTAAAATCTCTCAACGGCTGGGTAGTCTAAAGTTTCAAAAATCAAAAATTCACCTGAAAAAATTAGGTGACGGCTTCGTATCCAAGCCTGCATTTTTTTATCGGCTATTGGGGGTAATAGCTGGTAAAAGTATAGTCATCTATTACATGACACGGGAGGCACCCGGTCCCTCCCCTTTCGCTTTCACTTCGAGCGGATTGACCCGCCTCGGCTGAGCTACGCCCACGACGTATCCCATCGCTGAAGGCATTTGGGATTGCTTTT
>NZ_JAEQCE010000214.1:0-1118 GCF_020738665.1 Microcoleus sp. PH2017_08_TRC_O_A | reverse complement strand
ACCATTGCCATTATCATACCAAGGTTTAGCTGCCGGGAAATTCGGATCGAACAATTCGGGTAAACCCATTTTACCCAACATATCGTTAACTGCTTGAGGATTCTCAGAGGCCTCCACATGAGGATACTGAAGTAAAACTTCCTCCAAATCTAAATCAACCGTCCCCGCATACCATCCAAATGCTCGCTTGTGCGTCCCTCCAATACTATCATCCTTAGTAAACCCAATCCGACTATTTATCCGACCTGGTTCCCCATCACGAGTACCGAGTAAAATCTCTCGGTCTGCCTTCCCTAAAGTATCGCCCGACGCTTTAGGAAAATTCAGTCCAGCAGGTTTGGGATTCTTATCCAACTCCTCTTGTGGAAGTAGACTCAAAGAACGACCGTTGGGAGTAGCAGTACCACCATTCGGGTCAGCCACAGTCTGATAATAGTTATCAGCAAACGTAACATTATTCCAAACCTGAATTTTGGGTTCGTAGAAATCGCTGAAATTTGTGCTGATAAAGCCCGGTAATTGTAAATTCAAACTAGGTTGGTAGAAATCGTGCGGGTCAATTGTTGTCATTTGGAGGTCTCGGTCAGCCATAGATTTGCCGCCCGCTTGGGGGAAGAAAGTCCCTAAACGCTGTACGATTTCGCTATTGACAACAGTACCCCGACTGAAACCCATGAAGTGCATGGGCGAATTGAACAAATCCCCCTGCTGGCGAATCAGCTTCCCTTGGCTATCGTACAACCGCTTTAATTGATTGCCTTCATACTCTCCAACGCCACCCCCTAATGCCAGATCCAACTGCACCATAGAAGCAAACAAAGCATCAGCCGCGCCCTCAGAAAAGCCAACGTCAGGAATGACTGATTCTCTGTCCAAAGACCATTCTGTCAGCAACACTAACGGTTTGTTATTGTTGAGGTATTTAATCTCCTTTCCATCTATAACTACCCCGGCTTTTAAGTTATTTGCCAAAGTAGAGAGATAATTAGGTTCGCTGGTGTTAAGCCCCCCCGTCAAAGTAGTTATCTCCCGTCCCTGTAAATCTATAGGAATCCAGTTACCTGTAGGCTTGTCGTAGCGCATAATTAACCCGCTGTTTTCCGGTGTATTGCCGCTAA
>NZ_JAEQCE010000213.1:0-1118 GCF_020738665.1 Microcoleus sp. PH2017_08_TRC_O_A | reverse complement strand
ACCATTGCCATTATCATACCAAGGTTTAGCTGCCGGGAAATTCGGATCGAACAATTCGGGTAAACCCATTTTACCCAACATATCGTTAACTGCTTGAGGCTTCTCAGAAGCCTCCACATGAGGATACTGAAGTAAAACTTCCTCCAGGTCTAAATCAACCGTCCCAGCATACCATCCAAATGCTCGCTTGTGCGTCCCTCCTACAAAATCATCCTTAGTAAATCCAATTCGACTATTTATCCGATTTGGTTCCCCTTCACGAGTACCGAGTAAAATCTCTCGGTCTGCCTTCCCTAAAGTAACACCATTAGCTTTAGGAAAATTCAGTCCCGCAGGTTTAGGATTCTTATCCAATTCCTCTTGTGGAAGTTGACCCAAAGCACGACCGTTGGGAGTAGCAGTCAAACCTGCGGGATCTGCCACAGTCTGATAATAATTATCAGCAAACGTAACATTATTCCAAGCTTGAACTTTTGGTTCGTAGAAATCGCTGAAATTTGTGCTGATAAAGTTCGGTAATTGTAAATTCAAACTAGGTTGGTAGAAATCGTGCGGGTCGATTGTTGTCATTTGGAGGTCTCGGTTAGCCATAGATGTTCCACCAGCTTGGGGGAAGAAAGTCCCTAAACGCTGTAGGATTTCGCTATTAACCACAGTCCCGCGACTAAAACCCATGAAGTGCATGGGCGAATTGAATAAATCTCCCTGCTGGCGAATCAGCTTCCCTTGGCTATCGTACAACCGCTTTAATTGATTGCCTTCATACTCTCCAACGCCACCCCCCAACGCCAGATCCAATTGCACCATAGAAGCAAACAAAGCATCAGCCGCGCCCTCAGAAAAGCCAACGTCAGGAATAACTGATTCTCTGTCCAACGACCATTCATTCAGCAATACTAACGGTTTGTTCTTGTTGAGGTATTTAATCTCCTTTCCATCTATAACTACACCTTTTTTTAAGTTATTGACCAAAGTAGAGAGATAATTAGGTTCGCTGGTGTTAAGCCCCCCCGTCAAATTAGTTATCTCCCGTCCCTGTAAATCTATAGGAATCCAGTTACCTGTAGGCTTGTCGTAGCGCATAATTAACCCGCTGTTTTCCGGTGTATTGCCGCTAA
>NZ_JAEQCE010000212.1:0-1119 GCF_020738665.1 Microcoleus sp. PH2017_08_TRC_O_A | reverse complement strand
TTCGCTATTGACCACAGTCCCCCGACTGAAGCCAACAAAGTGCAGTGGCGAATTGAAAATTGCCCCCTGAGAGCGAACAAAATTCCCTTGGCTGTCGAACTTAGCACCACCTCCGAGCGACTGATCTAGCTGCACTAGCGAAGCAAAGAAACTATCTGCTGCTCCCTCCGTGAAGCCAGAATCGGGAATAGCTGACTCATTATTTTGAGACCAGTCAGGCAGAAGCACTAATGGTTTGTTGGCTTGGAGGTAGGGAGCTATATAGCTCGACAAAGCAGTGCGATAACTGGGAGCTGAAGAGTCAAAACCATTAGGAAAATAAGTTGAATTACTAAAAAAATCACTCTTGACTTGCCCATATTTATTGACCGGAACCCAGTCACCTGTGGGCGAGTCGTAGCGCATGAGCAATCCTTCACCCCCAGTAGTAGCAATGCTGTCAGCCATTTTGTAGAATTCGCTGGGAATCCCTGGTCCGGTAATGACCGGAGGCTTAAAACCGTGGGTCAGTACAGTGACGCTGCTGAAAGTGCTGTTGCCGCCCAGAGCAGGCGGTGGCGATGTTTTGAACTGCCCAACATCAAGATTTCGCTTTCCATCCTTGCTCAAAGCTTCAACAGCCCAATGATAAGTCTGACCAGCCGTCAGAGTCCGATTATCGGGCAGCGTGAACTGGGTATTGGTGTTTGAAGGGTCAAGGGGTAGACCACCAAGCCCCACCCAGCCTTGACCGGGCTTCCAAGTCGCTGTCAGGATGCGGTTGGGGTTATAGTCTAAAGTGCCGAACTGGGAGTTCCATTTTGCTAGCAAGTTTTGCTGCTGCTGTGGGCTGAGATTATTGAAGTTTGGATTTTGGATTTTGGCGAGATCCTCCCATCTATCCTCTGGCAACAAACCCTCCCCTTGCTCGAAGGTACTGACAAAAAGATTAACTTCTTTCACATCCTCCCAACCAGGAGAAAACTGCCATTGAAAAGTCGGAGTTAGGTCATTTGTAGTTGCACCAGGCCCCTTCAAATCCAGCCAGTCAGTCGGTGCAGAACTCAAATCCCGTAAATTGCCCCCAGTACCTACGGGTGCGCGTGTTGTACCCAACGGCACCCCATAAGTAAACTGATT
>NZ_JAEQCE010000113.1:0-15470 GCF_020738665.1 Microcoleus sp. PH2017_08_TRC_O_A | reverse complement strand
TACAGTGCGAGCGTCCCCGCTCGCGTGCTTGTACAAGCACGCGAGCGGGGACGCTCGCACTACCATAAAAAATGCTTCTTGCAAAACTGAGATGCTCCCGATATTTGAACTTGATTTGGTTCTATGATTCTTGATTTACAGTCAACTAATACTGTTTTATAATTCTCGGAGAATCGACCTTAACAACCTCGGAGCGACGTGAAAAAAACTTCCCAAAAGCCTCAGCTTGTTGCTGAGGCTCGCGAATTAAATAACTTACAAATTTAATTGTTATTGTGGGACGGGCGGGACACACCACAAACTTCTGTAAGTTATTTAATTCTCATTTTTGAGTGATTTCTAGTCGATCGCAAGACCGTATTTCTGTGCTGACTCTAGAGAAACGTCTGGAAGATTGAGCAGCAGTTTATCCCATGTAATGTGATTTTGTAAAGCCTCTACAACTACTCGCAGCGGCTCAGATAAAATGGTTTGAAAGTCTGCTTCTTCAGGAAACTGAATTTTAAATGCTAATTGCTCTTGAGGAGGTGTGAATTGAGCATTAACATTGTCGCGATTTCCTCTTGCATCAATGCGATACCAGCCTACTTTGGGTAAGTAAACTGCATTGAAACCGTGCAAGGTGTAGGGCGCACCTTTGTCATCAAAGCTCAATCTTTGGTAGCAAAAACCTGCGGGAATGTTGTTGGCCCTCAGCAATGCTGCTAATAGGTGACTTTTGGCAAAACAATAACCTGTTTTGTGCTTTAGTACATCGGATGCTCGACAGGTGACGGGATTCATCTGATAGTCGTAGCTGTGGCGAATTTCGTCTCTAACCCACTCAAAACTAGATTGGGCGATCGCCTCTGATGTATGATGTTGTGATGCTATCTTGTTCGCGAGTGCTAAAATTGCGGGATGATCGCGATCTATAATGTCAGTCGCTGCTAAATAGGTTTTGATTTCTGGAATCATTTTTCTGATAGCCTTTCTGCCTGAGAACTGCTACAATCTTCTCATAAACCTGATGATTCTCCCAATCGAAGCAGCAAAAAGTTATGTTTTGAGGAGCGCCGTTTTTTGCATTTCTTCGTAGCAGATTTTGACTGCAATCTCACCTGCTAAATCCTTAGGATATTTGTAAATGCCGGTGCTAATGCAAGGAAATGCGATACTCTCGAACTTTTGCTCGATCGCGATTTCCATACATTTGCGGTAACATTGGGCTAAGAGTTCGGGTTCTCCGCAGTCGCCTCCTTGCCATACGGGGCCTACGGTGTGGATGATGAAGCGCGCAGGTAAGCGATATCCTTTTGTGAGTTTAGCATCCCCGGTTTTGCATCCTCGGAGCGATCGACATTCGTCAACAAGTTCCGGGCCTGCTGCTTTATGGATTGCGCCATCTACTCCACCACCTCCAAGCAAACTGGTATTTGCAGCATTGACGATCGCATCTACTTTCAGTTGTGTGATGTTGCCTAAAATAACTTGCATAAAAATAATTAAGCTTTAAAAGTCCATACCTATAATGATACAGAGAGAGTGGGTGCGATCGCAAAATGAACAATTTGGAATCGCATCAAATCCCAGATTCAGTACAAGCTAGATTCAAATCATCAATCAACCCCAATCGTTGCGCCCAGTCTGTTAAGTAACCCCGATCCAAATGCTCAGATTGGACTTTCAGAATTCCCAAAACATCATTCCATTGTTTTTGAGACTTAGATTGTTGCCGCCAGAGCAGTTTTGCCAACACAATATCTTCAGGAGAAGCAATCCAAAATTGTTCTACACCAGCTTCGTCAAGGGCTTCTAGTCGTCGCCTTGTCATTTTTGAGCGATCGAACTCAGTATCAGAATTCAGCACGAGATCGGCGTTTAATACGGAAGTCATGTGAGTGATACTCAACACCATGCCTCTGCCCTCTTGAATATCTTCTACCGAACCCGGAGGGCAGTAAAAACCAGCCGTTTCTAGTGCTTCAACTAATCGAAAAATATTATCCCGGAGTAATTCAATTACTAAATCTAAATCCCGTGTCGTTCTAGGATCGCCATAGACAGAAGCGGCAACGCCTCCTGTAATATAATAAGGAATAGATAATGTTTGAAAAATTGGGTGCAACAGTCGGGCGATGTGGCTGGGGTCTTGCGTCCACATAGAGGGTTCACTGGTGGGGGTTAAAATTGGCAGCCATTTGCTACGTAAGATCGATCGGGCAAATCGCTCTTTGTAAGTTGAGGGACAAGCTTTTTTCATGCCGCGCAAGCTAACAGTTTTTGCCCAACGATTTAATTTTACCCCTATTTGCCAGCGTTGGGAATTGGTGAGTTGTCGCAGTAGGTAGAAATCAATTGCATCAGCTTCAGGAGTTTTATCATCTGACTGGGGACGATATCCAGGTTTGATGGATATTTTCGGTATGGATTGAATCATTTTGCTTGTTGATTTCCCTAGTTCTATACATGATATCAGTTAACAAGTCTAACCACATAATTGCCGTATTCTTGATGATCAACTACTCATCAAGAATCATATTTTCAAACAAAATAGGTTCAATTCTCTTCAAGACTTCTTTAACTAAATCTTCTGGACATTCACCGATCGAACTTGCTTGCCTTGCGCGATAATCTTGCATAACGTAGTTGATCTGTCATAATTACACCTGTCACCGCTTCACCTTCTGGAATGGGAACATAAAACGGATTTTTTCGTTGTGTGGTGCTAATCGGACAGACAAACACAAACCCCATTTTTTGGTTAAATTTAGTTTGACTCACAACCAGTGCAGGTCGAGTACCCATTTGTTCGTGTCCGGCTTGAGGATCGAAATTGAGGCGAATAAAATGACCTCGTTCGGGGATGTAGTTTACCAAACTTCTTCTCCTTCTGGTTTCCCCCAAGAGATTTCTTCGCTGGGTTCTATTTCGCCTGCCAATAGTTCATCTAGGGTATATTTGGAAATTTTCTGATTTACAGGTTCTATGACCATTTTTCCATTTTCTATACTGCAAATTACGGAATCATCTGCTTTCAGATTGAACAATTTTACAATATAGTCTGGTATTGGCAAAGCTAAGGAATTACCCAAGTTGCTGAGGTGTATTTTTGCTGTCATACATTTGCGATTTTAATGCTCAGGTTTATCTATTATAACCGCTAGATAAGGTTGGGCGCGATCGGGCGCAGGGGTTCAGAAACCGGGTTTCTTCGTAAAATCTCGTGGGGAGGCGTCAATTGTCGCAGAAACCCGGTTTCTTGGATTTCGCGGGGGGACTCAGAAACGGGGTTTCTTCACAAACCTAGTCAACTATTAAAGTTGAAACAAGGGGAGGGTTTGTCCGGTAATTGCCTCATGGAAGCCTTGCTGAATCCCTTCGAGGACTGTTTCAATGGGGTCATCATCAGGATCGATGTCAGTATCTTCCGGTACTAAAACAATAATCCTAACGTGGCTGTGGTTGGCAAAAGCAAGGGGGCGATCGATACAAAGCATTCCTCGATCGTCAATTTTTCCAGTAGTTTCAATCGCTTTCATAATATCAGAAACTCGATACAGTTCACTCAGAGAATAAATCTTCTAAATCTCGGTAGCCGCTAACAACCCGCAGAACTTCAATTCCTGCTTCGATCGCACTGTAGAAAATTAGGTAATCATCGATCGGAAAACTCCGTACATTTTCCATTAACTCATCCCGATTGCGTCCCAGAAGGAGGAAACTTCGAGAGAGTTTGACACTTATTGTTAATTCTGTCCAGAAAGCTTTCTGCTGCATCAAAACCGCTGCGATCGGCAATATAGTCCATAATGTTTTCTATATCCCGACTTGCCGGAACTGTAAATCTACAAATCTGATTCATCTATCTGCTTGCGTGCGTGCGACGTTGTTGCAGCTTTAAGCGCAAACTCCGAAACATATCTTCAGCATTAATTACTTCACTTCGATCGGCCGCATCCATTCCCAGACGAATTTCTTGCTGGAGTTCTTTGAAGCGTCCTTTATAAATATGCTCCCATTTATCTGACTGCAAGAGTTTGATGAAAGCTAAGACTTCTTGTTGCTGGTCTGGCGATAAGACCTTCACATTTTCCAAAATGGCTTGTTCGACGGTCATAATTATCCCTTTTTTTTGATTGTTATTCTACAATCTAGTAACAACATTATATCGCACGGGTGGCTTGACAGCAATTCAGGGGTGAGTTCAATTGCGATCGGTTGTCGATCGCTCAATTAAATCGCAAATAACTTCCAGGTAGCGTCGCAACTGCTACAGTATTTCCCAACAAATCGAAAAACTAAATGATTAATAAAATAGTCAATTTGACTCATCTCATCTAGATTAATCTATTTTTATGCTATCGTCTGATTTTATTAAAGAGTAGCTCACCGACTTGTGCTACCGTCTAGGGGTTGCGATTGGCTTCCCTGGTGTCGCAGGCGATCGCGAGCCGGAAAAAATCCCATCCTCTTATCCCACATTCCCAATCCTCCATTATGATAGCTAAAAACTCTCCCACAATTGGACTGATTGAACCTCCAGCAACGGGACTCTATGATGCAGAAGGTAAAAATTGGACTTCTTTATACAGACATCGTTCCTTAATCAGCAAGCAAGTTTTGATTCCTGACTTGCAAGCAGGAGGATTTGATGCCCGATTGGTCAACCTCAGAGACGACAATTATAGTGAAGAATTTGGGGAGATTGTCTGGAAAGGGATGACCCTGCGGAAAACTTACGTTGGGGGCAAAATTGCTGCCCTAGATCCCCAGGCCTTCGATGCTTGGGGCATTACAGTGAATTTCTCCCAAGACCGTCAAGTCACTTGTATGGTGATTGAGCATCTGGCTAAGGGAGGTCGTCCCATTGTCGTTGGTGGGTCGGATGCTTTCGCTGAACCGCACCACTACTTGAAGGCCGGCGCAGCAGCAGTCGTTCAGGATAAATCTGGGGCAGCGAATTGGGCTATTTTTGACTATGTACTGGGAAAAACCCCACGAGAAGAACTCACGGGTGTCATTCTCGCAGATGGTAGACAGTATCCCAGGAAGGCTAAAGCCAAAAGTCCAGAGGAGTGGGCACTACCATCGGTGGAAGTGGCGCGGGAGTGTTTAGGGACACTGCCCAATGTCCAGGGAACTGTTCCAGTAGGTTCGTTGGTAGCTGACATTGGTTGCGATCGCACCTGCGATTTTTGCATGACACCTACCTACGGCACTGGCTTTCGGAGAATGTCTCCTGAAACATCCCTCAAATGGTTGGCGATTCAGAAAGAAGCGGGGGCTCGATCGATCAATATCGGTTCCGATCAATTCCTCGCCCGTGGACTCTTTCCTGAGGGGCGACAAGAGATCCTCGACATTACCAATGGTGCGCGGGAGATGGGAATAACTCTGATGTGGCCCAATGGTTTAGAACTGAGGAAAACAACTCTGGGAGCTGGGCGTAACTATGAAAGCAGCGACCTCAGACCTGACGAAGAACTGATTGAAGCACTGTTTGGCTGGGACGGCAAAGTCGGTTGTCCTTTGGCTTATATCCCTGCCGAACGTCCCGTTTTTGGACGAGAAGCTTACAAGAAGCTCCTTCCTTGGCAAGAGCATTGTACCTTGATGAAATCTGTGGTCAGAACTGGTGTACCTGTGATTGCTTATGGGATCATTATCGGGCTACCCGACGATGACCATGAGGACTTGTTACTTCTTGAGGAAGCCATCTCAGAATTGGTCGATGAACTGGTAGAGATTAACCCGCAATTGGAATTTCAGACTTCGTGCTACAGCATTATTCCCTTGCCCGGAACTCCGCAATCTTATGACTTACGGAAATCAGGAATGCTACAGTTTGAAGACCCCTGTCTTTGGGGGGTATGGACAACGACTTCCAATACTAAGCACCTTACCTACGAGCAGGTTTCCGATTGGCAAATTCGTCTATCTAAGATTCGGAGATCTCCGTCTGAATTTACCAACTATAACGGCGAATATTCAGCGATGGTTAGTGACGCTTCCTCCGACGACTCAAAGGTTGTGTTGGCGAATTTGAACTAAACACCGCTCGTGGGAGATTACATCGGCGAATTTGCGAGCGAGGATCAAGAAAATGAAGAGGAATCTGAGGTATAATCAATGCCTTTTTGACGCTTAGCAGAACGCTCGATTTCCCAATGTACAAGCGATCGCCCCAAACCCGGTTTCTCGGATTAGCGTGCGGGTTTCAGAAACCGGGTTTCTGTGACAATTCAAATTGCGGGCGATCGCAAATAACTTCCAGGTAGCGTCGCAACTGCTACAGTATTTCCCAACAGATCGAAGAACTCAACGCTATAACCTATTTCTAGTCCTTCAATGTGATGCTGTTCGACCACTGTACCGATATCGCCGGTATCAAGTCCTTCTTCTGGAATGTTGCACAGCAAGATGACATCTGAATAAAGTTTCATAAACTGCTAGGAAACTACTGCAAAATCGGTGTATTGCCGCATTCCAGGCTCGTGAAATGCCAAGACAATATCTTCCTTGGGAACTCCTGCACGCACCAAATCCGTTGCAATCCCATCTTCTGTCCAGTCTTCCTCAATCCAGAATTTACGATCGCGAATCCGAACATATACAGTCATGCCGGTAATTCGTTCTCCCTTTTGCCAGCCCAGATTCATCCACATATAATGACCGTTTTGTTCGTCGGTAATTAAGAATGTTTCGATGTCTGGTTGAGGACGGCGATTAGACAATTCTACATACTCGGTTAAAATCCGTTTGATTAGCTTGGGATACTCGGTTAGTTTATCCATTGTACTATTTCCTCTACTTCTGTATTGACGACAATTAGCGGAAGTTGATGTCTGTTTACAATTAATTGAATCGCATCTTGAGTGAAGAAGGTTCTATAGCTGACTTGCAACAGGAATTTTTAACTTGACAAGGGCTTTTTGTAGAACACTGGGTTTAACGCTCAACCAAACTTGTTGGCGATCGTCTTTAGTGTAGCCAATGACAACAGCACCAACAGGCGAATCAATATCGGGATACATTTCTGGTGTCATCGAGCCGGTATCGAGAAAGTCTGAAATTTGAATAAGTCCTTTTACCTCTGCATCGCCTAGATTGACAAAAACTCCAAAAGGTTTATGAAATTCAATCTTGCCGTATATGAGTTTTCCAAGTGGATACTTGGACTCGATCGAGTTCCAAAATTCTTGATTCATAGTCAACTATTGCTGTTTTAGGATTCTAGGAAACTGATTCAAAATGGGAAAAATATTGTGCGGGATTGCTAGTTCAATACTTGGGCCGCCCTGATAGAATCTTTCCAGTGGCTTAAATGTTATCTCGTAAGTTTGCTTGTCTATTATCACCTCCAATATTCCTTGCTGGTAATGATTGTTATATTCTTCAGCCAGACTTCTCGAATCGGGGGCTGCGAAGTAGCATTTGCCATTTTCGTAGGGTGGATTGTGTGGAAAGTCCGCTGGCTGGAAACCATCTTGCAGTAATTTTTGCGCTAACCCTGGTTGGGGAGCTTTATAAATTGTGACTGTCTGAGTAGAATTATCTGATGTCATCTATCTAGTAACAACATTATATCAAACGGGTGGGGCAACAGCAATTCGAGGGTGAGTTCAATTGCGATGGGTTGTGTAGCGGTTGCGATCGCTCAATTAAATCGCAAATAACTTCCAGGTAGCGTCGCAACTGCTACTGTGTTTCCCAACAGATCGAAAAACTCAACGCTATAACGTGTTTCTAGTCCTGCAACGTGATGCTGTTCAACAACTGTACCGATATCGCCGGGAGAAAGTCCTTCTTCGGGAAAGTTGCATAGTAAGATGACATCTGAAGAAAGTTGATAATTCATATTGAAACTTCATTGTAAATCTTGTCACGGTTCCGATTGACCTTAAGTTGTGGTAATCTAGAATGATTGTAGCCGATCGTTTTAGTCATTTGAGGAGCCACCATGAAAACAATTGGGCTAATTGGGGGAATGAGTTGGGAATCTTCTATTGAGTATTACCGCATTATTAACGAGGTCACCAAGAGCAAGCTTGGGGGATTGCATTCTGCTAAAAGCGTGATGTACTCAGTTGACTTTGCAGAAATCGAGGCTTTGCAACATCAAAGTCGTTGGCAAGAAGCAGCAGGTTTGATGGTTGCAGCAGCACAAAGCCTTGAACGGGCAGGAGCCGATTTTATCGTTCTCTGTACTAACACAATGCATAAACTTGCGGATGAGATTGAGGCAAATATTCAAGTTCCGTTTCTCCATATTGCGGATACGACGGCTGAGAAGATTCAGTCCAGTGGCATTCAAAAGATCGGCTTGTTAGGTACTCGTTTTACGATGGAGCAGGATTTCTATCGAGGGCGACTGGTTGATAAATACGGGATAGAGGTGCTCATTCCAAATGATGATGAACGAGAGGTGGTACATCGAGTCATTTATGAAGAACTATGTCTTGGAATTATCAATCCAGAATCGAGGAAGCAATATATCGAGATTATGAATAGCTTAGTTGAATCCGGTGCAGAAGGCATTATTTTAGGCTGCACAGAGATTGAGTTACTAATTCATACTGGAGATGCTATGGTTGGATTGTTTCCGACAACGAGGATTCATGCAGAAGCAGCAGTAGAAAAAGCAACAACTGCGGTACTTATTTGCGATCGCAAATAACTTCCAGGTAGCGTCGCAACTGCTACAGTGTTTCCCAACAGATCGAAGAATTCAACGTTATTTTGGGGCTGTTGGTAGGGGGTGAGAAACCGGGTTTCTTCCTGAATCTGGGTGGGGATTCGGAGATTGTCGCAGAAACCCGGTTTCTTGGATTTTGGGGCGATTCGTGGGGAGTTAGAAACCGGGTTTCTTCCTGAATCTGGGTGGGGATTCGGAGATTGTCGCAGAAACCCGGTTTCTGGGACTTTGGCTATTCTTCAAAGGTTAGATGCTGGATTAATTTATCGCTAGTTAAGTCTTCTAAAAAGTAGCGATAAGCGTCTGCTGACTGAAATTGCGATCGCACTTCATCTATTTTAGGTAAACTCCCCCGACGCAAATCAATATATTCTTGATAGCTGGAAAATTCCCAATCTTCGGCTTTTTTAACTATATTAGCTGAAACTGGGTTTAAGTGAATATAGCGAGTGAGGTGCAATAAATACTCTTCTCTATCTACATGAATTGCCCCAAACCGTCCCTGAAATAGTGAACCTACCCTTTGATAGCGTTTATTGATAGCTTTAGCATAAGAGAGAGTAAATGTCTGCATCAGTTTGGAAAAACGATCAGTTTTCAGGTAAACTAATAAATGATAGTGGTTCGGCATCAAACAATAGGCAATAATATCGACATCATTCGTAACCAGATGGTTTCTTAATTGGCGTAAAAAATAAATATAGTTTTGTTGTTCAAAAAAAATGAGCTGACGGTTATTACCTCGGTTATAAACATGGTAGTAATTACCCGCTTGTAAGATAACTTCACGACGTGGCATATGGCATATCGGTGGGTAGGTGAGGGAACTGGTGGGGGGTTAGAAACCGGGTTTCTCACCCAAATCTTGGCATCCTCACCAAGATTATCGCAGAAACCCGGTTTCTTGGACTAGGCGCGGGGCTCAGAAACCGGGTTTCTTCCTAAATCTTGGTGGGATGCCGAGATTGTCGCAGAAACCCGGTTTCTTGGATTGTGCGCGGGGGTTCAGAAACCGGGTTTCTCACCCAAATCTTGGCATCCTCACCAAAATTATCGCAGAAACCCGGTTTCTTGGATTGTGCGCGGGGGCTCAGAAACCGGGTTTCTTTCCTAAATCTTGGTATCTTCACCAAAATTATCGCAGAAACCCGGTTTCTTGGATTGTGCGTGGGGGCTCAGAAACCGGGTTTCTTCCTAAATCTTGGTGGGGATGCCGAGATTGTCGCAGAAACCCGGTTTCTTGGACTTTGGGGTGATTAGTGGGGGCTCAGAAACCGGGTTTCTTCCTAAATCTTGGTGGGGATTCCAAGATTGTCGCAGAAACCCGGTTTCTTGGACTTTGGGGTGATTCGTGGGGAGTTAGAAACCGGGTTTCTTCCTAAATCTTGGTGGGGATGCCAAGATTGTCGCAGAAACCCGGTTTCTTGGACTAACTTCCACCAATCCGGGCCACATCACGAGCGTTTTCTTCAAATGCAGCCGTCAGCGCATCATCACCGCTTAAACCCGCAGCGATCGCCCTTTCAATGGCCTGCAACACCCGCTTATAATCCTTCGGCATCACCTTCACAAACACCGGCAACATCCCATCCCAATTTGCCAAGACTTTCGCCGCTTTCGCACTTCCAGTCAAATCAAAATGAGTCTGAATCAACTCCCGCAAATCGCTAATTTCCTCAACATCCTCCAGTTTTTCCAGCGCCACCATCGACATATTGCAGCGAGTTGCAAAATCACCGGCCTCATCCAAAATGTAAGCAACGCCACCACTCATTCCCGCTGCAAAATTGCGCCCGGTTTCGCCCAAAACTACAACTTTGCCGCCAGTCATGTACTCGCAACCGTGATCGCCGACACCCTCGACTACTGCGTTAACGCCGGAGTTACGCACCCCAAAACGTTCCCCAGCCAGCCCTCGGATGAAAACCTCGCCAGATGTCGCTCCGTAAAGCACTACGTTGCCGACGATCGCGTTTTCCTCTGCGACAAAGGTGGAAGCTAACGACGGGTACAAGATGATTTTGCCGCCGCTGAGGCCTTTGCCCAAATAGTCGTTGGCTTCGCCTTCGAGCTCTAGGGTGACTCCTTTGGGTACGAATGCGCCAAAGCTTTGTCCGGCGCTGCCTTGGAAGTGCAGGTGCACCGTGTCATCGGGCAAGCCTTCCCAGTGGCGTTTGGTGATTTCGTTGCCGAGAATTGTGCCGACAACCCGGTTGATGTTGGTAATTGGGAGTTTGGCGCGGACTGGTTTGCCGTGTTCGATCGCACTTTTGCACAAATCCAGCAGTACACTGAGATCGATCGACTTTTCCAAACCATGATCCTGCGCCATCTGACAATAGCGCCCAACATCCGCCCCAACTTCCGGCTGATACAGGATGTTCGAGAAGTTCAAACCCTTAGCCTTCCAGTGTTCCACCGCTTGTTGCGCTTCCAAAACATCGGTGCGCCCGACCATTTCATTCAGCGTGCGGAAGCCCAACTGCGCCATGATTTCACGGACTTCTTGGGCGATGAATGTCATAAAGTTTACCGTGTGTTCAGGATCTCCGGTAAAGTTTTTCCGCAACAGGGGATCTTGTGTCGCAACGCCGACGGGGCAAGTGTTCTGGTGGCAAACGCGCATCATGATGCAGCCCAATGTCACCAGCGGTGCGGTGGCAAAACCGAATTCCTCTGCACCAAGCAATGCAGCAATTGCTACATCGCGGCCGGTTTTGAGTTGTCCGTCGGTTTCCACGGCGATTCGGCTGCGGAGATTGTTGAGTACCAGGGTTTGGTGAGTTTCGGCCAATCCCAACTCCCAAGGTAATCCGCAGTGTTTGATCGAAGTTTGGGGTGACGCGCCTGTACCGCCGTCGTAGCCTGAGATCAGCACGACATCGGCGTGGGCTTTGGCTACACCGGCTGCGATCGTCCCAACTCCGACTTCCGACACCAATTTGACGCTAATCCGCGCTTCCCGGTTGGCATTTTTCAAGTCGTGAATCAATTCTGCCAAATCTTCGATCGAATAAATGTCGTGGTGAGGCGGTGGCGAAATCAAGCCGACACCGGGAGTCGAGTGCCGTACCTTGGCAATCCACGGGTATACTTTTTTACCGGGTAACTGCCCGCCTTCTCCGGGTTTTGCCCCTTGCGCCATCTTGATTTGAAGTTCCCGCGCTTGGGATAAGTACAAGCTGGTAACACCGAAACGCCCGGAAGCAACTTGTTTGATCGCACTGTTTTTCGAGTCACCGCGATCGTTTGTCCAAGTATAGCGATCTGGATCTTCGCCGCCTTCACCAGTGTTCGATTTGCCACCAATGCGGTTCATCGCTACGGCTAGAGATTCGTGGGCTTCTTGGGAAATCGAACCATAACTCATCGCCCCGGTTTTGAAGCGTTTGATAATAGATTCAATCGGCTCAACTTCCTCGATCGGAATCGATTCCCGCTGCTTGAATTCCAGTAAACCGCGTAGGGTAAAATGCTGTTGACTTTGTTCGTTAACCAGCCCAGAATACTGTTTAAAAAGTGGATAACTTCCTTCGCGCACGGCTTTTTGTAGGGCGTGAATGGTTTGCGGGCTGAACAAGTGGGCTTCGCCTTCCTTCCGCCATTGGTATTCGCCGCCGACATCGAGGGTGTTGCCGCTGGATGGGCGATCGGGGAAGGCGTGAGTATGGCGTAAAATCGCTTCTTGGGCGATGACTTCGAGGTCTACTCCGGCAATTCGCGATGCTGTCCAAGTGAAGTATTTATCGACTACGGATTTGTTTAAGCCGATCGCCTCAAATATCTGAGCACCACGGTAACTTTGAATGGTGGAAATCCCAATTTTCGACGCAACCTTAGTCACGCCTTTGGTTGCGGCTTTCACGTAGTTTTTGCAAGCTGTTTTGGTATCAACATTTACCAGCAAACCTTCGCGGATCGAATCTGCGATCGTCTCAAAAGCCAAATACGGATTGATCGCACCGCAACCATATCCGATTAAAGTCGCAAAGTGATGAACTTCGCGCGGTTCGCCGGATTCGAGCACGAGCCCCGCCCGCGTGCGCGTACTTTGGCGGATCAAGTGGTGGTGGAGTCCCGCAACTGCTAGCAATGCTGGAATTGGAGCGTTTTCGGCATCGATTCCCCGATCGCACAAAATGAGAATATTCACCCCAGAGGCGATCGCGCGATCGGCTGCGGCAAAAACATCTTCTAAGGCTTGTTCCAAACCTTTTACTCCAGTTTTGGGGTCGAACAAAATCGGTATCGTAATCGACTTGAAATTGCCTTGGGAAACGTGTTTGAGTTTAGCCAATTCTTCATTGCTGAGAATTGGTGTTTTCAACTCAATCAAATGACAGCTTTCTGGTTCCGGCTTCAGCAAATTGCGTTCAGATCCGATCGTAGTTTCCGCAGAAGTGACAATCTCTTCGCGGATCGAATCAATGGGCGGATTCGTAACTTGAGCAAACAGTTGCTGGAAGTATTCATAAAGCAACTTTTGCCTGTTCGACAAAACGGCAAGCGGCGTATCCGCGCCCATCGCGCCGACAGCTTCGACTCCATCCCGTGCCATTGGCGCTAACAGCAACCGCAGTTCTTCAAAGCTGTAGCCAAAAGCCATTTGCTGCTGTAATAGATCCACTGCCTTCTTGGGAGAGTTGGCTGAATCTACGGGCGCATCCGGTAGCGTGGCAATTTCTACCATATGCTTATCAATCCACTCGCGATACGGATGTTCGGAGGCAATTTGATGTTTAATTTCATCGTCAGAAATTATCCGGCCTTCTGCTGTATTAACTAAGAACATCCGGCCTGGTTGCAAACGGCCTTTTGAAAGAATTCGTTCCGGCGCGATCGGCAAAACACCCGCTTCCGATGCCATAATTACTAAGTCATCTTTGGTAATGCAGTAACGAGAAGGACGCAAACCATTGCGATCGAGCACAGCCCCGATCGATGTACCATCAGTAAACGCGATCGAAGCAGGCCCATCCCAAGGTTCCATCAAACAGGAATGGTATTCGTAGAAAGCCTTTTTCTCATCACTCATCGACTCGTGGGCTGTCCACGGTTCGGGAATCATCATCATAATGGCATGAGGCAAAGAACGCCCGGCCAAAGTCAGCAATTCCAAAGCATTATCAAAAATAGTTGAGTCGCTACCTTCGACATTGATTAAATTGGGGATTTTCTTTAAATCATCGCCGAATAGTTCCGACTCAAACATCGATTGCCGCGCGTTCATCCAGTTGATGTTGCCGCGCATGGTGTTAATTTCGCCGTTGTGGGCGATGTAGCGGTAAGGGTGCGATCGTTCCCAACTTGGAAAAGTATTGGTGCTGAAGCGCGAGTGAACCAGTGCTAGAGCGCTTTCCATGTCGGGGTCGTGTAGTTCGGGATAATAATCTCCAACTTGCACCGGCATCAACATTCCCTTGTAGACGATCGTCCGGCATGACAGTGTGGAATTATACCAGTATGGGTCTTTGTCTGTCCTGCGAATCGCATTGTGGGCGCGTTTGCGGATCACGTATAGTTTGCGCTCAAAAGCCGCCTCGTCCATACCTGGGGTGCGGCTGACAAACACTTGCTGCATAAATGGTTCGCTAGCTTTGGCGGTGTCGCCCAGAGACGAGTTATCTGTGGGGACATCGCGCCAACCGAGCACGGGACATCCTTCTTCGGCGGCGATTTCTGCAAAGATGCGTTTGCCGTTTTCCCGTTGAGTCCGATCGCGCGATGAGTAAATCGCACCAACACCGTACTCGCCGGCTGCTGGAAGTTCGATGTTTTCGGCTGCGGCTGCTTTCTTCAGAAACTTGTGGGGCACTTGCATCAAAATGCCCGCGCCGTCTCCGGTATTGGCTTCGCAGCCGCACGCACCCCGATGGTCAAGATTTAACAGGATTGTCAATGCCTGTTCAACTATTTCGTGGGATTTGTTACCCTTGACGTGTACAATAAATCCGACTCCGCAAGCATCGTGCTCGAACTGCGGATCGTACAGCCCTTGTTTTTGTGGCAGTCCGTTGTTGTTCATTTTGATGTATCTCTCAAAGTGGCGAAAAGATTTTGATCTAGAGTAGAGCGTGGGATGGCGATCGACCTAGTATCCAGGGTAAGCGCACGTTAAATAGTAGCTCAGGATACAGATTAATAAGCCAGATACTGAAGTTAAAGGTGCAATGCTAAAGGTTTGTGAGATTTCCCCGCTTCGAGGCTGACACAAGGTGACACTCTCTGGGTGTTCCCACCTCTTGGTTCCCGTTATGTCTCAAGGATTTGCGCCCGCTGTTGAACTGACCACACAGGAGTGCGGTTCCCTTAGCGGGACTTAAACAAATTTTAAGCCCAAACAAGGCCTAAACTGGCTTTATAAGCGGAGAATACGTCCCAATTTTGGTTCAACCATTTCACAAATCTAAAAGATATGGCTGTCCGAAATGCTTCGAGTGCATCATTAAAAGTGTTTAAAGGTTTGTTTGCCCATTGGCGCCTTAATCCTCCTGTTAAGGTATGCCAGAGAATGAAAGTGTAAGCACAAAACACCATAATGAAATGTCTTTTTAGGCTGATTTCATCTCTGACTTGATATTCATTTAAGCCCAACCAGCCCTTGGCTTCCCGATAGAAAACTTCAACCCAATTTATGAGTGAATAAGTTTTTACTATCCACTCCTTTGTCGCTGTTGATACGTCAACATTACCGATCAAATAATCTATTTCAGTGGCGGTATCGAAAGTTTCTGCATTCATGACGATGGCCATTACTTTCTTACCCGTGCATTTTGATAATTCGACGAATTGA
>NZ_JAEQCE010000112.1:354-16580 GCF_020738665.1 Microcoleus sp. PH2017_08_TRC_O_A | reverse complement strand
CAATTCTAGCGGTCGCTATTAGCCATGAGTCACCCACTATTTTCAGCCAATTTAACGAGTTGTGGACTTCCTTCTCGACCTTAACAGGCTGGCTAGTACTGACAGAACTGCGGTTTACAAACCGGATAATTGAGCCTTGGTTTTCGGCATTGCAGATATTATATCAATTCTAGACTTATCTTGTCCAGTAAGCTTTGACTAAGTTTAGGGAACTATTTCGCCCTGTAAGTTAACCTCTTGCTCTGCGTCCTCTGCGTCCTCTGCGGTTCAAAAAAATAAGTCTTGTTTGCGCCAAAACATCCAGACTTGCTATCTCCATCTACATATTTATTCAGGGTAAGTGGGTAATGCCCACGCTACATTTCAACGTTATGTCTACTAAGTTCTCAATAACTTTATATCTAACTTAAAATTGATGAAATTCAGTTCAGATGACGTACTTTGGTTAAGTGTAAGTCCGAGTTTACATTGGTTCGATCGCTCTCTACTTGCCTATTTAAATCATTCTGTCCCCGTGCAAATATGGGAATATGAACAAACTGAAGACGAAGGTTGTTCTTTGGATATGGCTGTTGAGCTTTTGCACGACTTTTTAACAATGCGCGATCGCCCAATTCACCTCCTAGGCCACAGTACCAGTGGATTAGTTGGTTTAATGTATGCCCGTCGCTATCCTCACAAAGTAAGTTCTTTGGGACTTTTAGGTGTGGGTGTGCCATCTGCGATTAATTGGCAAGCACATTACTACACGCATCTTTCAGCTTTTCCCTGGAGTGGCAAACAAGTTTTAAGTCAAATGGTTGGCGATATGCTGGGATTCCAAAATCAAAGTATCAATCAAAAATTTATACCATATTTTGAGGATGACTTAGCCTGTTCTCCCTGTCCTCACTCTTTATTTAGGGTGATTAATTCTAGCGATAAAGGTGTAGAAGTACCTTTGTTGATATGTAGTAGCAAAACGGATTTTGTGGTATCTCCTATTGTCATGCGCCGCTGGTCAAAATTTCTCAAAAAAGGCGATCGCTTTTGGGAATGTCCAGACGGGCGGCATTTTTTTCATCACTTCTATCCGGAAGAAGTCGGGGAAAAAATACTGAATTTTTGGCTATCTATACATAGTCGCCAACCGATTTTAGACTTGAAGTTCTAGATGATCGATCGCCACTATTGATATAAATAAATAATATCAATTCCGCTTACACCGGAATGATATAGAGGAGACGGCAGTGCCGTGTCCCTACCCCGATTAATTGTAGGGAGACGGCAGTGCCGTCTCCTAATTTCGGTTAATAATTCCTATGCTACCGGATTTGATATAAATTACAATTTATGGTTAATGTATTATCATATATTAATGAGTCTTATTTTCAATAACTACTTGTGAAAAATTCAAAAAGTGCGATGGCTACGCCCCGGCTTGCGCCTACGAACCCGACAACAGCTCAACCAAAAGCCCGCCGTTTTCGAGTACCGCTAAGCCTCAAAATTATTGTGCCATTTCTAGGTGTATCCGTCACTCTATTGTTGTTAGTGATACACACAGTCAAAATTGGATTTGCCAACACTCTCGAAAAAGGAGTGCGCGATCAAGTTGAAAATCAAGCAGCTTTAGCCGTGCGAGACTTCAAAGGTCGATCGACTCAATTGACAAAACAAGCCAAATTATTATCAGAAGAACCAGAAGTTATTCGTGCAGTAGAACAAAAAGACACAGACATCTTGCGTCAAGATATATTATCTCTACAAACCACTTTTAAATTGGATTTAGTCAAGGTAGTAGACGCGCGCGGCGAAATGGTAGCAGAGTTGCGAGAAGAGTGGCTCACAGGCAAGAACTTGATCAATAGCGCAGCGATAAATTCAGCACTTAAAGGCTTAGAAAAGTCAAATTTCGTCAGTATTGATGGCAAACCGCAAGCATTGCTAGTAGGATTTGCACCAATTAGAAACAATAATACGATAATTGGTGCTGTACTCGTCGGTTACTTAGTGACAGACGAACAATTGCAGCAAATCAACATTGATACTAACAATATAAATTACTTTGCCATCTTCAAATCCGGTGAATTAATTGCTACTAATTTTCCCGAAATTCGCTCAAAATCTTGGCAAGTACCTGCACTACACACATCGACCACGAAAATCGATATTGAGCGCCAATCTTACATCATGAAAACGGTAGAAATGTCAGACATAGGCGACAGCATAAATCTAGCAGTGTTTAGCCCAATGGCAACAATGCAGCAGACGCAATTAACCTTATCTAACAGGCTTGATAGTTTCTTTTGGGCAGGAGTAATTCTAGCCGCGATTGTTGGTGGTGTAGTTAGCCGAATCATCGGAAAACCAATCCTTGATTTAACTCAAAATGTGAATTGGATGGCAAGCAATGAATATTTTTCTGATAAAGTACCCATTCCTTCCGGCTATGAATTAGGTCAACTTGCAGAAGCTTTCAACTGTATGATAGAACAAGTAGAAAAGCGGGATGGTAAACTCAATCTACAATTGCACCAACTGAGACAAACGCTTCACGATTTAAAAAATGCCCAATCTCAACTAATTCAAGCCGAAAAAATGTCCAGTTTGGGATTGATGATGGCTGGTATCGCGCACGAAATAAACAACCCAGTTAACTTTATTTATGGCAACCTCTGTCACGCCAATCAATACACCACAGATTTGCTCAAACTTCT
Source organism: Microcoleus sp. PH2017_08_TRC_O_A (assembly GCF_020738665.1). Classification (NCBI taxonomy): domain Bacteria; kingdom Bacillati; phylum Cyanobacteriota; class Cyanophyceae; order Oscillatoriales; family Microcoleaceae; genus Microcoleus; species Microcoleus sp. PH2017_08_TRC_O_A. The sequence continues at coordinate 13,881 of NZ_JAEQCE010000112.1, read as the reverse complement.
CACACTTTATCAGCAGGAATATCCGAATGCAACAGCGCCGATTCAAGACTGCATAGAAGAAATTGAACTCGACTTTTTATCAGAAGATTTATCTAAGTTGCTATCTTCTATGAAAATGGGAACCGAGCGCATTCAGCAAATTGTTTTGTCGCTACGGAACTTCTCTAGGTTGGATGAAGCTGAAGTGAAACCAGTCGATATTCATGAAGGAATTGAGAGCACTCTGTTAATTTTAAACAGCAAGATTAAAACAGCCATTAAAGTCATTAAAAAATACGGAAAATTGCCCTTAGTAGAATGCTATCCATCGCAATTAAACCAGGTATTTATGAATATCGCATCCAATGCTGCTGATGCACTGTTGAGCAATCCAAATCTGCGAAACAAGGAGATTGAAATTATCACAGAAATGGCAGGAGTAAATGAAGTGGTGATAAGAATTAGAGATAACGGTAATGGAATTGACCCTGATACGATTAATCGGTTATTTGACCCATTTTTTACGACTAAACCTGTGGGTAAAGGGACTGGTTTAGGGTTGTCGATTTCTTACCAGATTATCGAGAAGCATCACGGTAAAATAGAAGTGAATTCGGAAATAGGTGAGGGAGCAGAGTTTGTGATTTATTTGCCGATTAAATCCCGAATCAGAGAAGCCACTTGTTTGTGTGGTAGTTAATACGGATTTCTGAATTTAAGATTAGTTAATCTGTAGGGTGCGTCAGAAACTAGCTTTTGATTCATCGCAAATATCTCGACTGGCGCACCCTACCTATCTAATTCAACTTGGAGCGAAACAGTCGCATTCCATTTGCTGTGACAATTAAAGATGTTCCAGTATCTGCCAGCACTGCAATTGCTAACCCGACAAATCCAAAAGTTCCCAATAACAAAAATAGCGCTTTTGTGACTAAGGAAAAAATTACATTCTGCTGAATTACGGCTACAGTACGGCGGCTCAAATCGACTGCATAGGCGAGTTTTCTTAAGTCGCTACCAACTAGCACTACATCAGCGGTTTCTAGTGCAATATCAATGCCGCCAACTGCAAAGCTGATATCGGCGGCTGCTAAAGCGGGGGCATCATTAATGCCGTCACCCACCATTCCTACAGCCCCAAATTTTCGCAATTCTTGAATCTGTTGCAATTTGTTTTCTGGTAGCAATTCTGCTTTATACTCAGATAGGTTGAGTTGTTGGGCTATTTGCTGAGCTACAAAAGTGCGATCGCCCGTAAGCATCACCAGATTGTTCAAACCCATCTGTTTGAGCAAATGTAGGGCTTCGGCAGCTTCCAGTCGCAAGCCGTCAGCCAAAGCAATCACTCCCAACAAACCGCGGCTGCTGCCGACTAAAACGGGAGTTTGCCCTAATTTCTCGATATCATCTAGCAGAGATACTGCTGATTGTGACAGTTCGATATTTTGGTCGGCAAATAAGCGGCGATTTCCGACAAGATAGAGGTTGTTTGCAAAATTAGCAGCAATTCCTTTACCCGGATAAGCCGTAAAATTTTCGGGAGTTTCTAACTCGATTCCTGCTTCCTTCGCTTTGGTAATAATTGCCTTAGCTAAAGGATGTTCCGATTTTTGTTCCAAAGAAGCTGCAATTAATAATACCGTGCTGGCGCTCAATTCTCCCAAGTCGTAAACCTTTTGCACAACAGGTTTACCTTCAGTCAAAGTTCCGGTTTTATCAAAGGCCAGACTCTTGATTTTTCCAGCATTTTCTAAGCCGTTTCCGCCCTTAAATAACACGCCTTGGCTGGTGGCTGCACCGATGGCGCTGACAATGGAAACCGGAGTGGAAATTACTAAGGCGCAGGGACAGGCTATGACTAACATTACCAGGGCGCGGTAGCACCAGACGCTGAACGGTTGACCAAAAATTAAGGGCGGAATTAGTGTAAGCGCGATCGCACTTACAATCACAATAGGAGTATAAATCTCTGCAAATTTGTCCACCCACTGCTGAGTTGGGGCGCGGCTCGATTGCGCTGACTCGACTAAGTGCACAATTTTCGCAACCGTGGTATCATTCGCAGTGTGGGTAACTTTGACTTCCAAAAAGCCAGTTTGATTTAAAGTTCCGGCAAAAACCCGATCGCCCGTTTCCTTATCTTCAGGGATAGATTCACCCGTAATTGGCGATTGGTCGATCGCCGAATTCCCCGATACAACTATCCCATCTAATGCTACCCTTTGCCCGGGACGAATTGTCAGAATTTCTCCAATTTGAATTTCCTCAACCCGCACCGTCACTTCATCGTTATTGTCGCGCTTGACAGTTGCAGTCGGTGGTGTTATGTCCATCAAACTAGCAATAGCATGGCGAGTGCGGCTGAAAGTGAAAGTTTGCAAAGTTGTTCCCAGACTAAACAGGAATACAACTAACGCCGCTTCAAACCAATCGCCTAAAGCCACCGCCCCAATTACCGAAATTGTCATCAACAAATTCATGTCGGCGCGGCGCAATCGCAACTCCATGAGGCCCGCGCGGGCGATCGGAAATCCAGCTACAATAATACCGATACCGTAAAAAGCGCGCGATATCCAAATTGTCAGGGCTAAATGCTGAGTTAGCAATCCCAGAATTAATCCTATTCCCGCTAAGATGACACTTTGTCCCCGGCGATTGCGAAGCCAGAATTCCCAGTTAGTTGGGTTGGTTTTTTGAGCTTTCTGGACTGTAGAATGCTGGTGATGGTGTTCGTGATGGTGTTCGCCCGAACAACAGTCCTCCTTCGATGATACTGCTGCGGAGGGCTGTTCGATCGTGTAGCCTAAAGTTTGAATGCGATCGAAAATAGCTTTTTCTGTTACTTGTTGAGGATCGTAATTTAACCGCAAACTTTCTGTTGCAAAAACTACATTGACTTCGGTAAGTCCGGGCAGTTTTTGCAAGCCTGCTGCTACTGTTTTGGCGCAGTTGCCGCAGTCCATTCCGCCAATCTTAGTTTGTAGCGTTTTGAGGGAAGGAGTTTGAGTCATTATTCAGTATCCTTTTGAGATTTTAGAATGATTATCATCATTGAACATATATTCAGATGTTTAATAAAATCATATACCAAATTGTATAATTTTAACTGGTTAACTGGTTCCCAGGCAGAGCCTCCGGATCTGCGTTATATCAATTCCGGCTGCGCCGGAATGACAAGCGAGGAGACGGCAGTGCCGTTTCCCTACAATTAATCACGGTAGGGACACGGCACTGCCGTCTCCTGATTTCTTAATGGCAAGTTGCAGAAACCGGATCTTTTGCTGACACCGACTCGCCCGGATTTACCCATACATAAATCTCGGTGGCATCGTCGGCGCAACTGTGACATCCACCACACTTTTTAGCTTCTGCCATTTTACTGATTCTGCCTTTGCGAATTAGGCGATTTAACATTCCGCGCAAAGCATCACCATCCATGCGGAAGTGAATTTTTAGATCCGCGATGGAGGCTCTTTTGTTGTCAGCAATAAATTTTTGGATGTCGCTTAAAATCATGGTTTTTCTCCTTTGTTTGATTCTTAAACGCAGATGAACGCTGTTATTGGTTAATGCTTATTAGTTACTGGTTATTTGCTGGCTGCTATGAATAACTAATAACTAATAACTAATAACGACTAACTACTGATTGCTTCCCGTCGCTTTGCTCGTTTTCCACCAGCTAGTTTTAATGCCACAAGAGTCAAGCCCATCGCTATGATTAGTCTGACAATGCAAACCAGAGATGAGTCTGGATGCTCTGAAAATGTGGCTATTTGATAGTATCCAACTGCTGTAAAATAGGCGACACCAGTAGTCCATAGACCTGCGAATACAGTCCACCCCAAGTTAGTTTCGCGGTAAAGTGCGGCCGTTGCAGAGACGCAGGGAAAGTACAGTAATACGAATACCAAATAAGCAAAGGCGGCTTTATCAGAACCGAACCGCTGGGACATTTGTCCGTAGGTGTTACCAGAAATACCTTGCGCTTCTGCTGCTGATTTTTGGTCTGTAATATTGGCAGAACTTAAGCCGAGGGGATCAAAAATTTGACCGGGAAGTTTTGTGAGATTTTCTGGGATGCTAAAAAATGCTTTGCCGATGTTTCCCCAGAAGCTAAATTCTTCTTCTTTCTCCGGTTCTCCACCTGCTGCTTTTTGTTCGTCTGCTAGTTGAGTGTATAAGGAATCTAAGGTTCCAACCATGACTTCTTTGGCAAATACTCCTGTTAGTAAACCGACGGTGGCGGGCCAGTTTTCTTGGGTGATTCCCATTGGTGTAAATACAGGTGTTGCCGCGCGGCCGACGGCGCTAAGAATTGAGTCTTTGCTGTTGTCTTTGCCGAAGGAACCATCGGTGCCGACTGAACCCATAAATCCTAGTATAACGACCATAATTACGATCGCAATTCCCGCCTTTTTGATAAAAGCTTGCAATCTGTCCCAAGTCCGCAGCAGCACGCCTTTAAGCTTAGGAATGTGGTAGGGCGGCAGTTCCATCACAAACGGTGCAGCTTCTCCTTGCAGGATGGTGTTTTTTAAGATTAGCCCGGTGAGCACTGCTGCTAAAATACCTAACAGGTAAAGCCCCAACACCATGTTTTGACCGCCGACTTGGAAGAATGCGCCGCAAAACAGGGCGTAAACTGCTAATCTGGCACTACAAGACATGAATGGATTCATCATAATCGTCATCGTGCGATCGCGCTTATTTTCTAATGTCCGCGTCGCCATGATTCCGGGAATATTGCACCCAAAACCGATCATCATCGGTACAAAGGATTTGCCGGGAAGTCCGACAAATCGCATTAATCTGTCCATCACAAAAGCTGCCCGTGCCATGTAGCCGCAGTCTTCGAGGGCTGACAAACACAAAAACATCATCCCAATTTGGGGAATAAAAGTAGATGTAGTTTGAATCCCCCCACCAGCACCTTTTGCCAGCAGTCCGATCGACCATCCAGGGGCTTTGATAGTTTCTAAAAGGGCGCCGAAACCATCTACAAAAATTGTCCCGAAGAATTGGTCAAAGAAGTCGATAAACACTCCCCCAACGTTAATCGAAATGGTGAACATTAAGTACATCACCATCAAGAATACGGGAATGCCTAACCAGCGGTTGAGCACAATTTGGTCGATTTTATCGGAAAGATTGGCTTTGACTTCTCTGGAAGATTCGGCGACGCCTTGAGTCAGGGTGCGGATGAAGGTGTAGCGGCTGTCGGCGATGATAATATCTAAGTCGTCATCGAGGGTTTCGTGGACTCGGCGGCGGTGCGGGACGACTATTTTTTCTAACTCTGTATTGGCGAGTTCCGGGGCGACTTCATCCTGGTATTCTAGTAGTTTCAGGGCTGTCCAGCGGGCATCGATACTGCGGTTTGGGCTATGCTGTTGGATATGCGGGATTAGTTGGGCGATCGCATCTTCGATGACAGCCGGATAAGCTACACAGGCAGATGGTACGATCGGCTTAACCAGCGCCTTATTCACAGCATCGCGCAACAAAGGCACCCCGTCATTTGACGTAGCACTCATCGGCACTACCATACAGCCGAGGCGTTCTGCGAGTTTGCTAACATTAATTCGGATGTCTCGTTCCTTGGCAACATCCATCATGTTTAGCGCGACTATCATCGGCACGCGCATCTCTAAAATTTGCGTTGTGAGATACAAATTTCGTTCTAAGTTGGAAGCATCAACAATATTCACAATCACATCAGCTTCGCCAGATAGCAAATAATCTCGCGCTACCAATTCATCGAGTCCGGTATCTCCATCTTCGGCATCGATAGAATAAACTCCCGGCAAGTCAACAATAGTAATTACAAAACCGTCGTGAGGGTATTTTCCCTCTTTGCGTTCAACTGTTACTCCCGGCCAATTACCGACTCGCTGGTTAGCACCTGTCAACGCATTAAATAAAGTAGTTTTTCCACAGTTGGGGTTGCCCACCAATCCAATGATTTGCTTAGTCATTCTTCTACTTCCTGTACAAATAAGATATTGGCTTCATCTTTCCGCAAACTGAGTTTGAAACCCCGCACTAGGATTTCTACGGGATCTCCTAGGGGTGCGTGGCGGGTAACAGTAAATTCTGTTCCCGGCGTCAATCCCATTGCTAACAATTTACTTTTGTAACCGCGGGCTGTTTTCTCATAGCCAACTACTCGGCCGATGCTGCCAACAGCTAAATCTCGCAGTTGTTTTTTATCGTTCATTTTTTTCTATTGTAATGGCTAGTTATTCAGTTAACAGTTAACAGTTGACAGTTGACAGTTGACAGTTGACAGTTGACAGTTGACAGTTGACCGCTTGAGGGCTACCTCTCCATAAAAGGAAGAGGATTGAAACAGTAAATAATTTTGTTTTATTTCCCCCTAAAACGAGGAGGTTTTAAACCCATTCTTCTTGGTAATTGGTAATTGGTAATTAAGTGCATTGGTCATTGTTCATTGGTAAGCTGTTGTGGCATTTAAACTGTATGTCAAGAAATAATCAAACTCTTGCGGGGTGGATTCGCAGTACCGCCCCGAATATTGCAGTTTAAATGAGCAACAGCTTAATAACTTTTTTTCATGTCCAATGCCCAATGCCCAATGCCCCGTGCCCAATGCCCAAATTCCGTTAATTCGTACACATAATTTTTTGTGCCATACCCGCCCCCAAACCAATGCGGTTGTCGCCAATTCCCACAATCACGGAACCCCCTGAATTGCTGACTATTTGAACTTCGATGCCGGGGACTAATCCCATGCCGATGAGGCGCCGCACAGTGCCTTCTGAACCTTTGAGTTTGACTATCCGCAGCTTGTCGCCAACGCTTGCCATTGCTAGCGGGAATGATTTACCTTGAGCTGAGTCTGGCTGAATTTCTGTGCTATCCTCTGCGGTTTGAGAGACTTCTGGTGTCTCGCCGTAAAAGGTAAAAGCCCCGAACTGTCTGGGGTTTAGCTGTTCGTTTTGTTGGCTGTATTCTTGGGTGTTTTCTTTCATCTGTTCTGGTTGTCGATCGATTTTAGTAACTTTTTGCTTTGGCTTGCTTGTGCACCAGACTTGAGATTAATTCTCAATACTGGCAGCGCACAATGGTATACATCGCTAAATTTCCAGTTTCAGCGAACTCTTTCCCTGTTAATATTTCGGACACAGCCATCCAACCAGCCCAGAAAGACGATTTTTTGGCGAGTTCGTAGTTTTAATCTCTCTTGCGTTAGATGCCAATGTGCGCTTTAACCCCCACGAAGCAATATCTACTGCTCTTAAGCATAGTAGATTAAAAAGGAATTATTAGCAACTATTCTCAAATATTTTAACATATAGTTAACAAACTCAGCCTTAGCCGAGATGCCACGAGACTAAGTATAGGGAAACTTCACTCAGTTTATAGACATTTATCGTCATCTATACTCATTTATCCTTGATCGGCAAACCCCTGATCAGCTCTCTGATCACGTCGGTTTTTGTCCTTTTTGTCTGAGCGCAATAGCGATCTAACATTTCCATCTCTATGTCTGGTACTCTCACCGTCAAAACCTTATCTGATATTCTTGCCATTAGTCCTAACATCTGCTATAGTGGTGTTAGTACAACACTAACACAGATGAGGCTAGTACAGAAACATATTATTGACAAACATCACGGCTTTTATGCTGAGTGCGCCCGCTTGTGCTTTCTGTCTAAGAATCTGTTCAACTACGCCAATTATCTGATTCGGCAATCTTTCATCTTTGAGGCCAAATACCTTAACTACAACGCTATGGTGAAGTTGTGTCAGGGAACGGCTGATTATACGGCACTGCCAGCTAAGGTTAGCCAACAGACTTTAATGAGATTGCACGAAAGTTGGATCTCGTTTTTTGAGGCGAGTAAGAAGTATGCGAATTGTCCACAGAAGTTTCTTGGGCGTCCCAAGCTTCCTCAGTACAAACATAAAACTGATGGTCGATTCGTTGTTACTTACACATCCCAGGCAGTTAGCCAGCAATGGCTGACAAAAGGAGTAGTTCATCTTTCCCAAACAGACATTTTTTTGACAACTCGGGTTCGTGAAATTCAACAGGTACGAATTGTACCATTACCTTTTCACTATGCGATCGAGGTAGTATATGAAGCTATTGCTCAAACACAGCAAGGGAATGAGGAAAATATTGCAGGTATTGATATCGGGTTAAATAACCTTGCAGCACTTAGTTCAAATGTTTTGGGGTTGACACCATTAATCATTAATGGAAGACCTCTTAAAGCTCTTAATGCTTATTACAACAAGAAAAAAGCCCAACTACAATCTCAGCTCAAAAGAGAGCAGCAGACATCCAACAGAATCAAACAACTGACGCACAAACGCAACTGCAAAGTTGATAATTACCTGCATAATGCTAGCCGACTTATCATCAATCACTTGGCAGCCAACCATATTGGGACACTGGTGATTGGAAAAAATGATGGCTGGAAACAGGAAATCAACATCGGCAAGCGCAATAATCAGAACTTTGTCAGTATTCCTCACGCTCGATTTATTGAGATGCTCAAGTACAAAGCTTGCTTAGCAGGAATTAAAGTGGTAATTACTGAAGAAAGCTATACCAGCAAATGTTCTTTCCTCGATTTCGAGCCGATGAGCAAGCAACAGAGGTACAAAGGAAGAAGAATAAAGCGAGGATTGTTCAGAGCAAGTGATGGGCAATTAATCAACGCCGATATGAATGGTAGTCTAAACATAATTAGAAAAGCATTCGGGAATGAGGCATTTGCTTCGGACTCGATACAGGACTTAGTAGTAAGTCCAGTAAGGGTAACGCCTTACAAACAAGCAGTTTAGGCAGATGACTATATTTGTCTATTCAACTTGGAACTATAGATCCTGGTTTCAGAGGTCGATCGCCCTAAATCCTCAAGTAGGAGGCGATCGAGCATATATACTTAAATATTTGAGGGGAAGGGGCGATCGCGGAGGCATCGGCCCTACCGATTCACACTTTATCAAGAATTATGCCAGCAAGTTTTCTCCCAAAGTCGATCGCACAACTCACAGAATCTACCTCAATTGCCTTAGCTAAAAGCATTCAAGTAGAGGCAATTACAACGAGTCTAAACCAGCAGCCAATTGCCACAACCTACGCGCGCCAAGGCAGCGGAAACACCCCCATTTTGTTAATTCACGGCTTCGACAGTTCCGTATTTGAATACCGCCGCCTGTTGCCGCTGCTTGCCGAAAAAAATGAGACTTGGGCGGTTGATTTGTTGGGTTTTGGCTTTACAGAAAGAGCGGCGGATTTGCCATTCAGTCAAAAAGCGATTGGAAGTCACCTCTACTATTTCTGGAAAACCCTTATTTCGCAGCCTGTAATCTTAGTTGGCGCGTCGATGGGAGGTGCCGCAGCAATAGATTTCACTCTCAATCATCCCGAAGCCGTCAAAAAATTAGTGTTAATAGACAGTGCTGGTTTTGCGGTAACATCTAATAAAGGAAAATTTTTAATCCCTCCTTTAGGATATCTGGCAACTTCATTTTTACGCAACCCAATAATTCGCCAAAAAATTAGCGTCAATGCTTATTTCGACAAAACTTTGGCTTCTGTTGACGCACAAACCTGCGCGGCTTTGCACTTAGAAATGCCCAACTGGAATCAAGCTTTAATTGCATTTACAAAAAGTGGAGGTTACGGAGGTTTTGGGCAAAAACTATCGCAAATTCAGCAGCAGACGCTGATTTTGTGGGGAAAACAAGATAGAATATTAGGGACTGCGGATGCAGAAAAATTTAAAAGTGCGATCGCAAATTCCCAACTAATTTGGATACCGGATTGCGGACACGTTCCCCACTTAGAAAAACCACAGATTACCGCTCAACATATCTTAGATTTCATAGCTAAAGTAGCAGGTTCGTAGTGAGGACTTCAGTCCGCATCTCAGGTTCGTAGTGAGGACTTCAGTCCGCATCTCCCATCAGAGGACTGAAGTCCGAACAATCAAACGTTAAACTTTCGGTAAATACTTTTGTACAATCGTCCATCCTGTGAGCAACACAATAACAAATCCCCCACACAAAGCCAAATTAGTGCCAATGTGTAGCGGACGCGCCCAAGGATGTTTAGGGCCAATTTGCAGCCCGCTTCCTACAGAAACCAACACCAACGCCACCACAGCCAACCCCGCCGGTAAATGAGCTGAGTGACCCAAATTGCCATAGTATCCGAGCGTACCGACTACGCCAATTAAGAGCAGTAAAATTACCAGAGTCGCCATCCCCGCACCAGTCCCCAAATGAAAGGGACGCAGCCATTTTGGGCGCGACTGTTTCGTGCTGCGGGCGGCAAACATCCACGTTCCAGTAACGGCCAACAACAGGTAAGCCAAAAGCGCCACACCCATTGACCACGCCGCTATTTTCCACAACCACAAGAAAGAAGGCAGATTCATGATTTAAATCCCGAGTTAGGGATTTGCAACAAAGGTTTCTTTCCGATTTTACCTGCACCTGAAACCAAAAATGAATATTATTGGCAGAAAGTGCGATCGCACTTTCCACAGATTCCATCTATCAGGACTCAATTCAAACGCCGGATATCACACTCAGATTCATTGACGTTATTGATTTGTAGATAAGAGTGTTTCCCAAGCGCCTTCCCTTCTAGCTTCGGGGTTTAACTATCAACGAAAGGCATTTTATAAAACCCTAATTTTTGTTCTACGATCAAGCGGAAAAACGGCAGACCTTCTATCAAATATCTTCTCCACAACCTTCTCGGTTCGCTTAGCAGTCGGTACACCCATTCGATGCCGACTTCGCTCATCCATTTGGGAGATCTTGCTTTGCAACCAGCTTCAAAATCAATGGTTGCACCTACGGCCAAGAAAACTTTCACGTGTGTGAATTTACTCCTGTATTTAACCAGCCACTTCTCTTGCTTCGGCGCTCCCACTCCTATCGCCAGAACTGTAGCTCCTGATTTATTGATAGTGTCAATTATTGCTTCACACTCCTCCTCATTTTTTTCAAATCCAAAAGAAGGAGAAAGTGCTTCAACAACTATTTCTCTACCAATTTTTTGATTGATTTTTTCCTGAGCTTTCCTGGCAATTCCTTCAGCCGCTCCTAGCAAAAATATTTTAACGTCCTCGTTATCCTTGTGATAGATATAAAATGCCGGAAACAAGTCAGAACCCGAAATCTTTTCCTTGATAGGAGTACCCAAAAATTTTGAGGCATACATCAAGATTTGACTGTCGCAGACTCTATAACTAGATGTATTGTAAGCTTCATAGAAGTCGCGGTCATATTGCAACTTAATTAAGTGGTCTACGTTGGGTGTAAATACGACACCACCTTCGTCGTCTAGTTTTTCAAATAACTCTGTAATTGTAAAGTTATCTATCGCTACATTCAATAAATTAACTGTTTTCATTTTTTTATTCCCATCTAGCCTTGATATTCAACTACAACTCAAACCATAAACCCACAATACAGCAAGAGTGTTTCCACTACTTGGGCGTGGGTGTGAATATACTTTTTTTAGTATATCGCCCTACACCCTACCTGTCCAGTCAGAATGTTTAAAGATTGTGTAAAGAATCTGCTGCTTTTAGGAAAAAGTGTATAAAGCTAATTTGGTTTACAACTCGCAACACAGTTTTAATCAAAACACAATCCGGTGCTAATGTTTGAAACCTTGCCAATTAATGTCGATATTTTATTTTATTACATTAATTTTCAGCCAACTGAGAAAGAGATTGCAACTTCCCAACTAGATTTAATACAAACATAGTAGATTCTTGAATTTTTGTATCTAGAGAATGCAATATATTTTCAAGCTTTGAGCGCGCTCAAAGCTTGAAAATCATCCTGATTTTTGGTGAACCAGCGACTGTCTTCTTGGTGGCGAAGGCGAAATGGTTTTCTTGGCCTTCAGACTTTCTGGAGCTTTTAAAGCCAGACCCGATATTCCTCCAGCAATGACCGCAAAAATCGGGTTAGCCATAGCGTTCAAAACACAGTCAAACATATACATAGTTACGGCTACTCCCAGGGCCGCAGCGGGCGCTACTTTCGGATGAGACCAGGTTCTGGCGGGATACTTGAACGCAAAGACGACAACAGGAAGTAAAAATGAAGCAAATAAACTAACTAAACCGACTGCACCGTTGATGCCAAATGCAATAATCCACAAGCTATCGGTGACCGAGATATCTTTACCGTACCCGTCGTATACGCGGTTTCCGCCCGAATCCCCCCAGCCAAAAATAAATCTTTGTCGCGCTTTATCTCCTAATATCTCTTCCATGTCAAATCTAAACTTCAGAGAGGCGGCCCGTTCTTCGCCAAATATGGGATTGATTACGCTCATCACGTCGTGGCTCGAGAATTGACCAGATGCAGCTACGTACAGATAAAACGCTATATATCCAATTACGAATAGTAGTGGCAAAGAAGTGCGAAACCACTTGGCACAAAATAATATGAGTAACGCGATAAAAAATAAAGTATAGGCACCTGTAGAACGGCAGAGGAAAAAAGCGATAGTTAATACAATTGCTAGAGTCTTAATGTTTTTGCCCTGAAACTTTTTGAGCGTCCCAGTTTGCCAGAGCCAAATTCCGATTAAGGCTGCTGTCATCATCCACACGCCCACCATCAAACCGTGCTGCATAAATACTACAGGTCTCCACCCCCCCATGCGCCTTGCTTGACCCCAGTCCTCAAAGGCGTTGACGCCGTAAACCATTTGGTGCAGAAGTGGGCCCTTAACCCCTTCCAATAAAGTAAAAGGAACGTAGGCTAAACCACCTGCAAAAATCCCGATCGCCAATTGTCGCAGCCCGTCTAAACTACCCAGATACAACCGTCCAAAAAAATAAGGCAGACCCCAAGTAACGATTTGGTTGAAAGTCGGAGAAATTGGGCTACCGCCATTAGTAAGTTGTGAAATAATTGGAGACAAACAGCAAATTACGATTGGCACGTCCAGCCAGCCAGGCTTAAATTTGGTGAGGCGCTCAGTGTCGTAGATAATAACACCCAGCAAAATGGCGTAGCAAGATGCGGAAACTTTGGTATAGGCGGGCAATATGGGGATGGGATAAGAAACTTGTGGTAAAAATAGCCACGCTGCCACAAAAGTGATAATTACCGCCCGCTGAGTCGGAAACCTCACAAACAAGTAAAGAACGATCGGGATCAAACCGAACATCGTCAATGGGATTAATGCAGCCATAGGTTTTTTTGGCAGTAAAATGGTGGTAGAAAGACTACTTTATTTCCCGGATCTGAATTCTCGCTCCTACGATCGCCTCTTTACCCGATCTTGATAAAGCGGTTCTCAAGCGTGGTGAGGTATGCCCACGGAGACCTATGACGGAGGCCAATGCCCTATGCCCTATGCCCATGAGTACCTCATATGAAAGCTCGAAAGGCTATAAATAGATCTGATTCTTTTACGCTGAACATTTCTCAACATAGCTGTGCAATGCTGGAGATGTAACGATCGCAATTCCGTCATGGCTGACAGAACAGGTCGAATCCGACAAAGCACGTAACAGGATATTACGTGCG
>NZ_JAEQCE010000112.1:0-335 GCF_020738665.1 Microcoleus sp. PH2017_08_TRC_O_A | reverse complement strand
ATTTCCACAAGTCTTAGACGTATAGGCTTCTGACACATCAACAACAATCGAACCATTTTTGTCAGCTTGATGTTTGATGATTTGCTTGAAGCGATAATGGGCCCATGTCAACATTTGACGTGCCGACTTCTTGTTTATCTTCCGCTTGGCACGTTTGACCATTTGAGATGTTTCAAAAGTCGGCAGAAAAATAACTTGATAATTTGTGGTTAGAAAATGTGCGGATTTTTTATGCAGTTCGTCAACCAGATTTTGAATTTTACTTCTAATTCTGGCCGCAGCTTTTCTCATCGACCGTCTTTGTTTGGCAGATACTTTGGTCATTCTTCCCATTA
>NZ_JAEQCE010000111.1:0-16776 GCF_020738665.1 Microcoleus sp. PH2017_08_TRC_O_A | reverse complement strand
AGCTTATCTGGCATCCTTGGAGATTTACACCCGCGACGCATTTCCCGAAGACTGGGCAAGGAGTCAAAATAATTTGGCGAATGCCTACCTCTACAGAATTAGAGGGGAAAAAGCAGAGAATCTCGAAGCCGCGATCGCAGCTTTTGAGGCATCCTTGGAAATTTGGACCCGCGACGCATTTCCCGAAGACTGGGCAAGGAGTCAAAATAATTTGGCGACTGCCTACCTCTATAGAATCAGAGGGGAGAAAGCCGAGAATTTGGAACTGGCGATCGCAGCTTTTGAGGCAGCCTTAGAGATTTACACCCGCGACGCATTTCCCTTTGAATGGGCAAGGAGTCAAAATAATTTGGGGATGGCCTACCAAAACAGAATCAGAGGGAAAAAAGCCGAGAATTTGGAACTGGCGATCGCAGCTTTTGAGGCAGCCTTAGAGATTTACACCCGCGACGCATTTCCCTTTGAATGGGCAACGTGTCAAAATAATTTGGGGATGGCCTACCAAAACAGAATCAGAGGGGAAAAAGCCGAGAATTTGGAACTGGCGATCGAGGCTTATCTGGCAGCTTTAGAAGTTCACACTCGCAAGGATTTTCCGATCGAGCATGCTACAACTTTATATAATCTCGGAGTTGCCTACTGGGATAATTCCCAACTCCCAGAAGCTTACAATACCCTTAACTCTGCCATCGAGACAGTCGAATTAATGCGGAGTGAAATCATTATCGGCGGCGAAGCAGACAGGCAGAAATTAGCCGAAGAATGGAATGACCTTTATCAGGTAATGGTAGAAGTTTGCCTAGCAATGGAAAACTCCACCGCCGCCCTAGAATATGTCGAACGCAGCAAAACCCGAAACCTCGTAGAACTGTTTCACAAAGCCCGCAGCCTCCCCGATCGAGTACAGCGGATTAGTTTTGCAGAAATTCGCAGCCTGCTAGCTGAAAATGAGGCAATTTTGGAATGGTACATTACCCGATACAACTTTAAAGTTTTCATTATTACCCGCGACTCCACCAAACCCGATGTCTGGGAATCTTCCGATGCAGGCTTGCAAGCATTAGAAGAGTTTCAGCAGGAATATATCGATGACTACACCGACGAGGAAACCGACAACTGGGGAAATCAACTAGAAGCCCGCCTGGAAAAATTAGCCGAGATTCTCCACATCAATGAAATAATCGCCCGCTATATTCCCGAAAACTGCCAAAAATTAATCTTAGTTCCCTTCCGATACTTGCACCTATTCCCCCTACACGCCCTCACCAGCAGCCGACAAAAAGCCGACAAAACCGTAGAAACTGGATGTCTTCTCGAACTTTTCCCAGGCGGCGTGAGATACACACCCAGTTGCCAACTTTTGCAATTATCTCAGCGGGTAAATCTGACAGCCGAAGACACATCACCCAGCAAATTTTTTGCCATCCAAAACCCCACAGAAGATTTAGACTTCACCGACATCGAAGTCGAAGCCATTGCCAAATCTTTCAATCCCGCCGAAATATTGAGTCGGGAAAAGGCAAGTAAAGCAGGATTGCAACAACAAATTGCCAGCTTGCAAAATGCCGACATCGCCCACTTTTCCTGTCACGGCTTCTTCGACTTTGATAATCCCGAAAAATCCGCATTAATCCTAGCCGGCGCAAAAATTGCCAGCGATGGCGTTCCCTCCGAAGAAAAGCGTTACATTCGTTCCCGCCGAGGCGAAACCTACGACATCACAGAATGCCTGACTCTGACAGAAATCTTTGATTTGCAGTTAAGTAAGTGTCGTTTAGTAGCCCTTTCTGCCTGCGAAACTGGGTTAACCGATGCCAGGAATAGCACAGATGAGTATATCGGATTGACTAGCGGTTTTTTGTACGCCGGAACCACGAATGTGATTAGCACATTATGGGCTGTCAATGATGTATCTACGGCGATTTTAATGATAAGATTTTATGAGTTATTTCGTTCAGAAAGTCGGCCCGCTGTGTCGATTGCTTTGCGGGAGTCTCAGTTGTGGCTGCGGAGTTTGACTGTTAAAAGTTTGCTAGAATGGGTGGAAGTGTCGCAGTTGCTGAGTCACGAACATAAACAGACAATTCAAAACAGATACAATCGCGGTTACAAACAAGATTATCAACCTTATGAGTCTCCCGTATACTGGGCCGCTTTCTGTGCAGTTGGACAATAAGGGTGGGTATCAGAAACCGGGTTTCTGCGGAGATTTTTTGTTCCCGTTGAGATTTATCATAGAAACCCGGTTTCTTTTCGGCAATAAGTGTGGGTATCAGAAACCGGGTTTCTTCCGAGATTTTTTGTTCCCGTTGAGATTTATCATAGAAACCCGGTTTCTTTGACCTTAGTATAATGAAAGGAGAAATTAGCAATGACAGATGAACAATTTATTGCAGGCTTCCTAAAAGTCTTTGAAACCAAACCCGAAATATTTGAACAAGGCGGGGCGGTTGACGCTTTAGCAAATCTCAGCAACACGATATCCCAGATGGCGGATTCATCCAACAAGGAAGTAGCCGATGCCATTGGTAATTGGTGTGCAGACTATCCTAAAATAACAGATGAAATCAATTTAACGGCTAGAAAACTAAAACCAGAAGCCACCAAGACAGAAGGAGTAAACGAAAGACTATCAAACCGCTACCCAGAATTACCGGAAAATCTCAAAAAACGCCTTCCCAAATCCTAGCCACCGCGCCAATAACATGAGTGATATAATTTCTGCCCCCAATGTTTATTTATACGCTTTCCAACTGCAAAGAAACAGTAAGGGCAGCAATAATCCTCTCTGGAAACACTGCGACAATATCCTCGCCAACTTCACCGATGAAAGGGTAACACCCAATCTAGTTTTTCCCCAAAATTCCCACAGCAACCGCAACGATTTACTTCCCAATGTCTCCCTAGGATTCAACAGCTATCCACCCATAGAAGGTTTTGTACAACCGCTACAAATTCAAAAAGATAGCTATGCTTTCTGCTTAAACATCGGTTGCCCGGAAGATGGCACGGCTGATAATGTAGATGTCGATTTAATCCAGAAATTTAACCCAAATCAAGCCTTACTTATCGATGGCGATGACAACTTTTTAGGTCAAACTCTCCTGATTACCGCATGGCTTCCCGAAAACTCATCAGATAATTTAGATGCCCTCAAACCTCTTGCTGATAATTGCCGCAATGCTTTATTCCAAGGCGATTCACTACCTCCATTCTACTGTTCCGGGAAATTATTCGGCAGTCCAATTTTTGAATACGGTTCAATTATCGATATTGCGAATTACCGCCATTTGCTTGTCTGGCTGCTTGTTGACAAACAAACCGACGAAAATTTTAACACTTGCCAGGAAGAAATATTTGACCTACTATTTTACCGCAACAAAATCATCAAAGTTTTTCAAGACAGCCGCCTGATTTACGACGAACTCGATCGCGAATACGGCATTATTGAGAAAAATGTGGAGATATTGCAGGCTCAATTTTCCAGAGGAACCCTCTTAACTGCCGCCCAATTGCAAGAATTTCAGGAACAGCTAAAGCAACTCTTCAGCAAAGCTGTAACTTATACTCGCCTGCTGCGGAAACTCGAAGATTATGACAATACAATTGCCCTAAATCTTAACAATTACACTGACATTTTGCAGAAAATATGTGATATACTAGGAACCGATAAGGAAGAACTATCAATATTAAATAACTTCAGTAGAAAAACGGCTCCTTATATGCGATCGCAAATAGCAGGCGACTTAGGATATTTCCGCCACGGGACAAACTTAATCGACCAGGCGATCGCCTCAATTCGCGGCATAGTAGAAATAGAACAAGCCAGGAGCGATCGCACCAACCAACTCGCACTCCGCAACAGCGAGGACAAAGAGAAATATCGGGACGATCGCCTACAAAGCACAGTACAGGCGATCGGCGTCGGTTTAGCAGCCGGAGGTATCGCAGCATCAAGTGGCACTGACCAAGTATTCCAGACAGTTCAAAACCATCAAATCCCAGTGTTAATGCAGTGGCATCCCTTTGTATTTTCCTTTGCCTTGAGTTTTGCGATCGCCCTTTTCGCAGCCGGCATCACTTGGTGGCGCACTAAACCGAAAAAATAGTTGATCGTTGATAGTTGACAGTTGACAGCGAACTCTTTAAGACTGGAATTTAAACCTATTTCTAAAAACAATCCACCTTAAATACCCCGTTAATTCTTCAGTCCGCGAAGGCGGACTTCGTTTGTGTAGACGCGGTTTCAACCGCCGAGTCATCTTCCCCAAATTTTTTATAAATTTCAACAAAAAGCATCTGAGATCCAAATAACGTGTCAATATAGAGAATGTGACTTCAATTCTATTCTTTCCTCATGGGCAAACAGCGCGTTCTTTCAGGAGTTCAGCCAACAGGCAATCTTCACCTCGGTAACTATCTCGGTGCCATTCGCAACTGGGTAGAAGGTCAAAGCCAGTACGAAAATTACTTGTGCGTAGTCGATTTGCACGCAATTACGGCACCGCACAATCCAGCAACCCTAGCCTCCGACAGTTACACACTCGCCGCTCTCTATTTAGCTTGCGGCATCGATTTAGAATATTGTACTATTTTCATCCAATCCCACGTCTCGGCTCACGCAGAACTAGCATGGCTGCTCAACTGCATTACGCCGATTAACTGGCTCGAAGATATGATTCAGTTTAAAGAAAAAGCAGTTAAACAAGGCGAAAATGTCAACGCCGGCTTGCTAAATTATCCCGTGTTGATGGCAGCCGACATCTTGCTTTACGATGCCGACAAAGTGCCTGTGGGAGAAGACCAAAAACAGCATTTGGAACTCACCCGCGATATTGTCATCAGATTAAACCACCAATTCGGTACACCAGAAAAACCCATTTTGAAACTGCCCGAACCGTTAATTCGGACTGAGGGCGCGAGGGTAATGAGTTTGACAGATGGTACGCGTAAAATGTCAAAATCTGACCCTTCAGAACAAAGTAGAATTAATTTGTTGGATTCGCCAGATACAATTAGCAAAAAAATCAAGCGCTGCAAAACCGATGCCGTGCGGGGCTTAACTTTCGACGATCGCGATCGCCCAGAAGCGAGAAATTTGCTAACACTTTATCTCCTGCTTTCCGGCAAATCGAAGGAAGAAGTAGCAGCGGAATGTGAAAATATGGGTTGGGGAGATTTCAAACCATTGTTGACAGAGACGACAATTAATGCCCTCAAACCTATTCAGGATAAATACAAAGAAATAATGGACGAACCGGGATATTTAGAATCTGTACTCCGTCAAGGAAGAGAACAAGCAGAAACTATTGCCAACCAAACTTTGAATAAGGTTAAAACTGCTTTTGGTTATTCTCTACCTAATTAGTCAGTAGTTATTAGTTATTGGTTATTGGTTATGGGTTATTAGTTATTGGTTACTGGTTATTGGTTATTGCAAAACTTCAAAAACAACAAATAACAAATAACAAATAACAAATAACAACTAACAAATAACAACTAACAACTGTCAACTGCCAACTGTCAACTGTCAACTGTCAACTGTCAACTAACTATGAACCGTTTTCGCACAGCCTGTACAACTCCCGGAGAATTCATAATTACCGCCGAAGTTGCCCCGCCCAAAGGTGGCGATATGGCGCACACCTTGGCAATGGCTGAACTTCTGAAAAACAGAGTGCACGCCATTAACATCACAGACGGAAGCCGCGCAGTTCTGCGAATGTGTCCCCTAGCCGTTTCCGCAATTCTATTGCAGCGGGGAATTGAGCCGATTTGTCAAGTTGCTTGTCGCGATCGCAATCAAATAGGCCTGCAAGCCGATCTCATGGGAGCGCACGCCTTAGGCATCCATAATATCTTGGCACTCACCGGCGATCCAGTCAAAGCAGGCGACCATCCAAAGGCCAAAAGTGTATTCGATTTAGAATCAGTGCGGCTGCTACAAGTCATTCAAAAAATGAACGGCGGCCTTGACTGGAATGACAAAGCTTTAACAGACGGAGTTACCGATTTATTTGTCGGTGCCGCTGTCGATCCGCAATGCCCCAGTTGGTCGGGTTTACAAAGCCGATTTGAGAAAAAAGTCGAAGCTGGAGCCCAGTTTTTTCAGAGCCAATTAATTACAGATTTTGACGTTTTAGATAAGTTTATGCAGCAAATTGCTGCTGGCTGCAACAAACCAATTTTAGCAGGAATCTTTTTGTTTAAATCAGCTAAAAATGCTGAATTTATAAAAAAATACGTACCGGGAGTTCACATACCGCAAGAGACGATCGACCGTTTGGCAAACTCCCCACAACCCTTGCAGGAAGGCATAAGAATTGCAGCCGAACAAGTCAAACTAGCGCGGCAATTGTGTCAAGGAGTGCACATGATGGCCGTCAAGCGAGAAGATTTGATTCCGCAAATATTGGATTTGGCTGGTATCGAGCCGCTGAGCTAAAATTGAGTTACTGCTAGCATTTTAAAATCCACAGGACAGTCATGGTTCGGGAGCATCTCAGTTTTGCATTTACAGCGCTGTCCCCGCGTGCTTCTACACGCGAGCGGGGACAGCACGGAAGATAAAAAATGCTTCTTGCAAAACAGAGATGCTCCCCGCACGACCTCCGTCAATATGAGATTATAACTAATAACTTATATCCGGTCACGGTTCGCCCTCTTTAAAAACCAGATGCAGCCCTCCGCCAGAAGTCGCACCACAATAATAAACCCGTAGTACCAGCCATTTACTTGCAACAAAGCCGATCGCATTTCTCACTCTCAACTCACAGAATCCCGTTTGCAGCACTGAAATTCTAGGAGTGCCACTCAAATGAGTGTCACTCAAATGAGTGTCACTCGAAAATGCGACTGGGCGATCGCTCGGTGCGATCGCTACAACAGTTGTAGATGCTTGGAAACAAAGGGATTGAGATATTCAGGCTTTGTTTATTTGGTACATCAATCAAAAAAAAAGCTTCTTTATGGAAAAAATCACAAATTGATTTAGGAAATCTCTGAATAGTAACTTGTAAAAAAGTACAAAAGACAATGAATGATTAAACAATTAACCCAAAAGGCTTAGTTGCTCACCTACTAATATATAATCGTCGAAACTACGTTCAAATTAAGGACTTAAGTTATGCCGCGCCCCATAGTTCTCATACACGGTTACTCAGCTAATTCAACGGCTTTTAGTGAGTGGGAAAAAATTCTTGAAACTCACTACAAAAACAGAGAGATTATAGTCCTCCATACAGCTAGCTATAAATCTCTTACTAATGAGATAACCATCAAAGATATTGCTGAAGCATTTGACCGAGTGCTTCGCTCCTATATTGAAGATGATGAATTTGATGCCATTGTTCATTCAACTGGAATGCTAGTTATTCGCGCTTGGTTAACTACTTACGCCTATGCTGCTAATGTCAATCGTCGGAGTCGCCTCAAACACTTGATTGGATTAGCACCAGCAACTTTTGGCTCTCCTTTAGCCCATAAAGGAAGAAGTTGGTTGGGTTCGGTTATAACCGGACATAAAATACTTGGGCCTGATTTTCTCGAAGCTGGAAATCTGATTTTGGATAATCTTGAATTAGGTAGTCGTTTCACTTGGGATCTTGCTCATCTTGACTTAATTGGCTCTGCCCAAAATAAACCCAAAAATGAGCCCTACTATGGCGAAGATAACAAGACGCCTTATGTGTTTATTTTCTGTGGCAATCAGGGATATGACGGATTGAGGGGATTAGCTAATACTGCTGGATCTGATGGTACTGTGAGATGGGCAGGTTGCGCTCTTAACAGCCGCAAATTAATTCTTGATTTGACGCAAGATCCATCTCAAAATAAAGACAAGCCTGTAGAAGAACGAGGCAAACCAGACGAACATCCAGAACACCAGATTGATATTCCACTGGTGCTAATTGATGGTCACAATCACAATACAATTGTGCATAATCCTAGAAAAAATCCAGACTTTATTGAGTTGGTTCTACAAGCTTTAGATGTTTCTGATAAAGACAGTTTTGGTAGCTGGACAGCTAAGGCTCAAGCTCATATGGAGAGCATGAAAAATACAAAAGGAGAGCAATGGGAAGAATGGCAACAGTTTATTATTCGTGTTGTAGATGAGCGTCTCGATCCAGTTACAGATTGGAATGTTCAGTTTTTGATGAAGGATAAAGAGGGCAAAGAATTTTGGTTAGATGACAAGTCATATTTAGATGTTCATACCTACACTAAGGACAAAAGTTTGCGATGTTTTCATGTCAATTTAAGTAAACTGAAGCCGGAAAGCCTTTCTGAATTATGTATGAAGTTGATTGTTTCATCTGGAACTAGCCTTGTGGCGTATTACGGTTGTGGAAGTGGAAAAATTACTCTAGAGGGCGAGCCACAACAGTCAGATGGAAGATGGGATGCAGAATTGAACTTAGATCATCTTCTAAATGCAAAAGTTAAATTTTTCTGTCCTTTTACAACTACTCTTATTGAGATTCGTCTGAATCGCGAACCAATGCCAATAAACAGAGCGAAAGAAAATTCTATTTTAACTTTTGTAGAGAAGCCAAAGTAAGGTTTGTAGAGCAAGAAAGCGATGCTCTCACTTTAATCTGGTTCTTACCAAAAATATAGCGGGACTGCTATTGGTATATAGCGATTCTCAAAAATATGAGGTACGTTGTTGGGAAGAGAGCCCTATACGTTTCAGTCGTTATATAACCTGTCAGTCATACCTCACCTTTTTGAGAAAGGCTATAGGTAAGTAGACAGGAAAATTTATCGTGGAAACAAGGCAGATGGCCGAAGGGAGAACGGAAAAGGGTTTTAGTTAAGTTTACTTTTCGTTACATATTTCTATTTATTGGGGCGTTTCTACTGATGAGGGAATTGCTAGCAGCGAATTGCTGCCTGAGTTAGACTTATCTTTATGGAAGCGCTACATTTTGTTGGCGCCGCCATTGGAACCATTAAAAGAGTTTCGTAAAGGCATTAGTAGCAATGACTGATTCAAATTTGCTCGATCGCGATAATATCAAAATAGTAGAATCGCAAATTTCAGAAGTTACTGTGTACACCGATCGCGCTTTGATAACCCGCCGTGGCACAGTAGCCCTGACGGGAAACGAGTGCGAATTAACTGTAGCCTCTCTCCCCACAACCCTCGAAACCGAGTCAGTCAGGGCTACCGGTGCAGGTACAGTCGCCGTGCGATTGCTGGGAGTGCACACCGAAACTCTGTTTCACAGCGAACCTACGGGCGATCGCATCGCCGAATTAACCGCACAAATCCAAGAGTTAGAAACCCAAAAACGCGCCATAAAAGACCAAATCGCCTCCCGAAAAATTCAACTCAACTTTGTTGAAAATTTGAGCGAAAAAAGCGTCAGTTCCTTTGCTAGCAGCATTTCCAAGCAGCAGATCGGTTTGAACGAAGCCGGCGAATTGCTCAATTTTTTAGGCAGTAATTATAAAAAGTACATAAGTGCGATCGCCCAACACGAAAGACAGCAGCGAGACTTAGACAAGCAAATAGAAGCATTGCGCCAGCAGTTGCGCCAAGTACAAACTCCCTATTCCCAGCAAAGTTTTAACATCATTGTGGCGATCGAACCCAGCGGCAGCGGCAATTTTGAACTAGAAGTTTCCTATGTAGTAACGCGAGCCCGTTGGACTCCCCTGTACGACTTGCGAGTCAATACTACCAACAACCAAATCAATCTCAATTACCTAGCCGAAGTCAACCAAAACACAGGCGAAGATTGGACGGGAGTAGCGCTGACTTTATCCACAGCCAAACCCGGAATGGGAACTTTGCCACCAAAACTCCAACCCTGGTTTATCGATATTGTTCGCCCAAAACCTGCTCCAACCCCAGAATTTATGAAAGCACGACGCGTACAGACTGAGGATGCAGAAATAGGAACAGATTATATAGAATTAGAGATGGAAAACGAGCCACAATTTGCAATGATGGCTATGCGAAGTGCTGCTCCCGCACCAGAACCTATAGCAGCTCAAACGGCGACAGCAAGAGTATCTAAAGAAGGCAGCACCGTTTCATTTCAAGTCGGAGGAAATACCAATATTCCCAGCGACGGCACACCGCACAAAGTCACTATTTTCAGCGATAATTATCCCTCTAAACCTGAATACATCGCCATTCCTCATTTAGTCAGTTTCGCTTATTTGCAAGCAATTGTCACCAATCCGACGACAGGTGCAACTCTGCTGCCCGGTAAAGCCAATATCTTTCGCGACAATACTTTTGTCGGTAATGTGCAGTTAGAAAATGTTTCCCCTGGCGAAGAATTTAAGCTTAATTTAGGAATAGATGAAGGCTTAAAAATAGAGCGAGAATTAGTGGAAAGACAAGTCGATAAAAAACTGATCGGCAATCAGCGGCGCACGACTTACGCCTATCGGTTAATTTTGACCAACTTGCACCAAGTGCCTGCTAAGTTGACACTAAAAGAGCAACTTCCAGTCACTCGAAAGGAGCAAATAAAAGTGCGGTTGACTCAGACTAATCCGAAGATAGTAGCAGGTGAAATGGGACTCTTGGAATGGATAATCTCTATGCCACCGCAAGCCAAGCAAGAGTTATATTACCAGTTTGTGGTCGAACATCCTCCCGAGTTAACAGTCATCGGTTTAGATATTTAATTAGGATTTACACTCTCAAGCTGTAGCGCCAGCTACAGCTTATATCAATTATGCAAAATATTGCTAAATATCAGTTAAAAGCGAGCATTTGTACGGAAACGGCTGAGATTAATACTAATTTAAAAAAATGATGCAACACTCTTCCATAGTCTTGTAAGGGCAATCCCACGCCCGATCGCCCGATAGATATGGGGTAGGCTTTCTTGGCACTACCCCTACAAATTTTGTGAATCATTTAGGATTGCTGTAGCACTATTTTTCAGAATTGGTATTGGTTAATGAGCAAGCAGCTAATTTTTTCTCAGTACACAACTGCTGAAACAATAAATCTGCGATTGATTCATAAGCTGGGGCTGTGGGGTGTACGCCATCCCGAAAATAACTTTCTACCGTGGTTTTCGGCAATTTTGACCAGGCTGCGTGAGTGTCTATGAGTGGAATTTTCAAAGCTTTTAGCCGATCGACAAACTGGGATTTAAACCTCGGCTGATTCGGTACCGGCAGTAAATCGGAGCGATCGCAAGTATACAACACAAACAACGGAATATTCGACTCTCGCACCAAAGCCACTATTTGCTCAAATCGCTGCATATTTTCCCTAAACCGTTGCGTTTCCGGCACCGGCACACCCCCCACAGGGGAATTCGGCACAAAAACACTGGAAAATCGGGGCATAACGTATCTGTCAAACACTTCTTGAATTGCCAATAACGGTTGGCGATTCGGCATCAGGGGGTTATTTTTGAGTCCCGCGCTGGTACTTGAAGGTTGTAGCAAATCGTGAGTACCAATTTGCAAAATCACAGCATCGCTTTCAAAAGTGCCAAACTTCCGAATATATCCCAATTGATTGCCAATTCCCCAAGATCCCGCAGAAGCATTTAGCACCTGAACCTGCTTTTTGATGCCCAACAAACGCGCTGCCAACAATTCTGTAATAGTTTCTGCCTGATCCGTGCTATTATTGCCATTGAGAACCGAGTCTCCTGTCATCAAAATTCTGATAGTACCTTCAGGCTTGGCTGAATCGATTTGTTCAGACCGTTGAGAAAATTGATTGTACTGAAGTCTATTGCCAAAACGATATACAAGTTGATTTGGTGCAAATATATACCCAGCCTCAGCATCAGCTTGCAGCAAAGCAGGATTTCCGAATCCCAGCAAGCGCAACGTAAGTTCGATCGCGCTCAAAGATGCGATCGCACAACCGGGCATCCAATACCTAGCTTTCACAAACCTACCTGTAATTGGTAAACTGCAAAGCCATCGGATAATCTTCTTGCTTCAAGCGTTGAATTACCAACTGCAAATCATCCTTATCCTTGGCAGAAACGCGGACTGCATCACCTTGAATCGAGCCTTGAATTTTTTTAAATTCATCTCGAATTAATTTAGTGATTTTTTTGGCAATTTCCTGATCAATCCCTTTTTTGAGTTTGATTTCTTGGCGTACTCTAGTACCACTAGCAGCTTCAATTTTGCCGTAATCAAAAATTTTCAGAGATAAATTCCGCTTAGCGGCTTTTGTTTGCAAAACAGTGTGAATGGCATCGAGAGTAAATTCGCTGTCCGTATTGACAGTAATCGATTCTGCGCCCAATTCCACGGTGGTTTTGGTATCTTTCAAGTCGTAGCGGCTTTGAATTTCCCGCACTGTTTGGTCAACGGCGTTAACTAATTCTTGCCTGTCGAACTCGCTGACAATATCAAATGAATAATTAGCAGCCATAAATTAGTAATTGGTAAATTGGTAATTGGCCCGCGCAGGTCATTGGCCCGCGCAGGGCATTGGGGAATGGGGAATGGGGAATGGGGAATGGGGAATGGGTGGTTGGTAGTTAGTAGTTCGTAGTTGGTAATTAGTCATTAATTAAGCGTCTCTCAACTAATGACAACTAACAACTAACAACTAACAACTAACAACTAACAACTGACAACTGACAACTGACAATTACCCATTAACAGCCATCAAACTGAAATAGAATAAAGAGAAAGTGCAAGTAGAACTAATCGCAAACATGAGCGATCGCCCCAGAGGCACATTCAGAATATAGAAAACCGAAAACAACAATCGGGCTACAGGAAAAGCGATTCCAGCCCAGCCCGCCGCCTCCGAATCTATTCCTGTCACAAAAGCCATCAAAGCCGCCGCTGAAAACAGCATAAACGTCTCAAACGAATTTTGGTGAGCCCAAGTTGCCCGCTGAGCGTAACCGGGCAACCTATCAAACATAGCGCGAGGTGCTGCTTGGTCATAGCCTAGCTGCAACCGAGCAAGGGCAACCACCAAAAACGGTGCGTAAACCAGCGCAGCAGCAGCAGCAACAGAATCAAGCAAAATAACCGACACAGGCAATCCCAACAACATCATCCGCCTCGCATTTCAATCAAAATAGAACAGAGTAACCACTTTGCGCTGTTCCTCCGCATCCTGGCAAGTTTTCAGCAAAGTGTGGCTTTCGTGAAAAGCAAAACAGATCAGTTGCTGACAGCGAGAAATAATCTCCTGATTGCACATGGCGCTGGCTTCCGGGAGAGACAAGCTGTCATTTTTGGGATTTTCTACCAAATGTATGACTTGTTCGAGCTGCTCGCGGGACTCCCGAGGCTGGCGGCTCATGCTTTGCGGCAAAATCACCGTCAGCAGATTAGGATCTGCTCGCATTGCCCCCCGAATTGCGGCTGAATTGGTGCCTGTAGCCCCCGATGTGATGAGCTGGTTGCCTCCCAGAACTAAGGCGTAGCTCAGCATCTCAATTAGCTGCTGGTGGGTAATAGGAACGTGGCGAGAACCCAAAAGAGCAACCCGCTTGGAGCTTGTTTGCTGGATCGCCGCAAGTTCTTGTAAAAAATCATCAACTCTGGGTAGCTCAATTGATTGACTCAAAGAATTTATTAAATTAAATAAAACTACGTTGTGGATTCTAGCAGACTAACTAGCAATTGCCACCAAAAAGAAGTTAAGAATTGCTGATTAACGGTATCTGACTAGAGGAGCGGGAGATTTGAGGAACCCAGAAGGCAGAATGTCTAAAAGCATTCGGCAGCCAGAGCAGAAGGTACGATTCAATAAAAATTGAGGATTTAAGAATTTTGAGTTTTTATTTTTTAAACCAAAAATCCTCTCTGCCTTCTTGCCTCTGCCGAATATGTTGTTCGCTCAGTTCCCGCTGCCGAATACCTTCAGATCCGGTGGCCTTGTTAATGAACTCGATCGCCCAAACCCAATGATGCCATCATGGCCTTAAGGTCAAAGTGTTCTGCCATTAGCTGAGTAACGCATTCCACCTTGATGCGTTCGTGCAGGCGCACGCTGCCAAAGGTGCTGTCGATAATTTCCACCGTGGTTAAGGTATCCAAATCAACAGATAAAACTGGAATTTCCATTTCTTCTGCTCTGCCGATTACCAAGGGAGAAGGAGGCAAGTGGCCTGTGAGAATTAAGCACTGAGTCGAGCTTTCCAGAGCCGCGAGCTGAATGTCCGTGCGATCGCCCCCGGTGACTACCGCCATATTTCTGGCTTTGCGGAAATACTTCATAGCTGAGCTAACATTCATCGCACCAATTGTCAAGGTTTCCACCATCAAATCCAAGCGGTCTCGACGGCAGAGAACATCAGCTTTCAATTGGTGGACTAATTCTTTGACGCTGACACTCCGCAGCAAAGCGCTTCTCGGCAGCATTCCCAAAACTGGAATACCGCTAGCTTCCAGAAAAGGGCGCACAGTCGCAGTTACGGATTCAAGTTTGTCGGAGGGAACATCGTTGAGCACGACGCCTATCAAGCGCGAGCCCAAGCGCCGCTTCGCTGACAGCAAATCGTCTATATAAAGATCGATCGGGCGCACTACCAGCAGCACAGAGGCATCAATGGCATCAGCGATTTGAGACAAAGACAAGTCAAACAGACTGCCTTCCTCCAAATTAGCAGGGCCTTCTAACAGCACCAAGTCTCCGCTGGGATTTTGCAAATATTGCGCCAGAGACTGGCGGTAATCTGTCTTGTCTTCTTGGCGCAAACGCTTGTGAACCGTCTCTTCGTCCAAATACAGCAGTGTTGACGGCATCTGACTTTCTGAGAGTTTAAGCGTCTCTACCGCGAACCGCACATCTTCCTCCGCCACTCCAGCTCCCTCCGAGCTGAAACAGGTTCCCAGCGGTTTGCCGTAGGCGATTGCCATTCCTTGTTCCCGGAGTGCCAGCGCCATCCCCAGGGCGATCGCGGACTTGCCGCTGTAAGCTTTTGTCGAACCGATCAGCAAATATTTAGTCAATTTGGGTACGCCTTCTCTCCTCAATTTGCACCTGTCTATTTAAATAAATTTAGTTTATTCAACAGTATTTTCGCACTGCGAGTCAATTTCGCAATATGATTATACTCGATTTTGTCACTTTTGTGCAGAGCGTTTTTTTGAGGGGAACTTTTATTCATTTGTTCGCCACCCTTTTGTTAGCTTTTTTTACATCTTTATTTTCATGTTTTTTCGATTTTCGGTTGTTAAGAACTATTTGTCAACAGCATTTAAAAATAATAATTTTATAATAAATATTTGAGTGATAAATAAACCTATCGATCAAGGCAGATGCAACGTATATAATAGACGCAGAGGCCTTTCAATATAGGAAAGCAATTTTTGCACTCTTGTCTAATGATGCAATAACTCAGTTATAGCGATTCTCAATTTCCGTAAGGTACACGGGATCCTTAATTACATGGCTTACAAACAAACCTCAAGAAACTGGGTTTTTCACAAAATGTGAGTTTTTTGGGCTAGTATTTTCGTAAAAAAGCCCGGTTTCTGCCAACACCTACGTCCAGGACTAAGGAGCGCAAATTAAATAATTTACACATATTTGTGGAATGGGCGTCCCGCCCGTTCAGAAAGGACGGGCGGGACGCCCATTCCACAAGAATAATAAAAATTGTAAGTTATTTAATTCTCATTCCTAAGTTACCAATTACGAAAAATTCAAGCGTCGATCGCTGTTGTTGAGCAAGGCTATAGTACAATACGGTTCACTTAACACTTTTTATGCCCCGGATATCCCCCTAAATCCCCCTTAAGAAGGGGGACTTTAAGAGCTTTCTTGTCCCACCCCCTACTCCCCTTGGGAAGGGGGGTTAGGGGGGATCTGTCTTAAGTGAACAGTATTGGGCTATAGTATTGCGCCTTCTGAAATACAAGGCTTGCGCATGGGAGGCGAGAAACTCGGTTTATTCGTAGATTTCTCGTTACTAAGGAATGAAAATTAAATAACTTCCACTCTTGAAAGTGGGATGGGCGTCCCGCCCATCCCACCATAACAATTAAAATTGTAAGTTATTTAATTCGCGATCCTAAACACAAAATCTCGTAGAAACCGAGTTTCACTCTTGTCGCAAGCGCGTAACTCCTCAAAATAGAAATAGCGCACCAATAATATAATCTCGCCGTCCCGATGGCATTACATTATTAGCGCGCATTTTAGGGCCGCAATCAATTACAAACTTTTGGGAGCGCGGGTGCGGTGAAAATTAGTCATCCATACGCATCAGCTTGCGGTAAAACGTTTTAGAAAAATCGACGGTACGAGTCCGCTGAAAAGTTAGGAGTACCTCAATTAAACAACTGACAAACTCAGAACTTTGCATAGTCACTTCGTAGCTGAGTTCAGCATTACCGTCAAACAACACCCGACAGCGGGTCAAATCCATCGGCAGCGACGAGATATTCCAACTAGCGACAAAGGGTATATCTTCGCCGCCGTCAATTTTTCTTGCCCCCTCCAAGCTTTTGAGCTTGTAGAGGCCAATAGCGTGGGGCAAGAACTTGCGCCTGGGCTCTTGATAGAAAGGCGCGTAGACTTTCACTTCTTTGTCGTCGGCTGGTTTCAGTTGAGGAAGAGACATATTTCCGCATCCTGACAGTGGGTTGAGATCATCTGCAAAAACTAGCAGATATTCCTGGTCGATCGCAAGCAAAACTCAGTCTATTTTGGATTTGGGGATTTTAGATTTTAGATTTTAGATTTACAAGAACAGATGGCTCTCCAGAACTTATGGTGATAATTTTATCTAATGCAAGAAACAAGCTAATACGCGATTTCTAAAATTATCAAAATTAGAAAAGCCATACCCTTGT
>NZ_JAEQCE010000012.1:87567-102071 GCF_020738665.1 Microcoleus sp. PH2017_08_TRC_O_A | reverse complement strand
TATTCCAACCTTAGCAGAACTTGCGAGTGAAAAAGCTACCCACAATTGAGCAACAATGGGTAGATTTGTCCAAGAATCAAGTTACAGTTTCTAGCCCCCTTAAAAAAGGTGGGGACAAGTATCCGAGCAAAGTCCCCCTTCTTAAACGGGATTTAGCAGGGTCAAAGAGTGGCTCGCGTCTGGGACAATAAAACCACCCTGCTTCAGAAGGGGGATGCGAGGGGAATGTGGACTCGGATAAAAGCGAGATGATTCAATCGTTTCAGACTTAAGTTGAGACCAATACTTACTACCTAGCCCAGTCAGTACCGCGCCATATCGTGAAAAACAAGACGCTAGAAATCAACGCGCCCAGCAGCCACTTAACAGCATTTTTAAATAACCCCATGCGCTGATTTGACTGCACCGTGGCCCTTTGCGCCTGCAAGCGTTCCTTAGCCGGAGTAATTCTCGAAAGAATTTGGCTTTTCAATTCCTGCGGGTTTTGCGTATTCGCTTGCACTCCCAAACGGCTAAGTTCCCCAGCCAAAGTCTTTAAATCTTCAGGAGTACCCTTATTCAGCCGTTCTTCTACTTGCTGCAATTGAGCTAATTGTTGGTCGGCTTGAGTAGTAATTTGCTTGTCGTTTTGGTTGTTGACATAGATAGTGCCAAAAATTCCCAAGGGCATCATCAACAGAAAAATCACCGCCAGCAGCAGACAAACCCAAGACAAAACTTTCAAAAGAATGTTTTCCAAACTTCTGCGGTCATATCCTTCGCCAAAAAATATCAGCGCCATTGCCAATAGAGGAACTGGCACCCGTTCCACTACAGCGCCAATTGTCTGCAATTCCCAGACGCGATTGCCAAAATTTGCTGGTATCAAAACTGCGATCGTATCTAATAAAGATAGAATTAATAGACCGTAGCCAATCCAACGCAACCTGTAGATAGAAAAACCTTGCTCGCCTTGTACGTCATTCATAACATCATCACAGTTGTTGTTAACAAAAACAATCTCTCTCGATCCGCTAAAAAACGGATACAAGCTACAGATTGAAGTAGTCGAGTCTCCACATTTTAGACCAAAGTTAGAGTTCCTAGATTCATCTGCTATTGTAAATCTAAAATCTAAAATCTAAAATCTAAAATCGACTGACTTAAGGTTCGGGAAATCGCGGCTGCCACCACCCATACCAAGAAACCCAAGCATTTTCTAGCAGTTTTTGGGCATTTTCTGGAGTTGTTTTATCCAAAGGCACAGACATCTGAGTCCACAAACATCGCTTGTCTTGAATATTTCCCCTACCCAACAGCCAAAACAAAACCCGGTTTGGCTGCCAATCGCGAGTGTTGCGATTGTATCTAAACTGTTCGGCAGTGACTGTAGCACTGCCGCGAGGATTGATACACGAACTCAAATACAATCGATTTTGCTGTTGCAAAATTCCGTGAAACCCCGCGCCTTGAGTGTTTGCTAATGTTAGTTTACCAGGAGACGACTTCAGAATAGTATGTCCCTTCATCATACTTTCCACATCCCCGATGGTGCCTACCACATAGCGCATCTCTATTTCTAGAGCAATGTTACTTTTTTGATATTCATACTTTCTGGCAGCCTTGACTTCTGAAGTATCGCTAATTTTCAGCGGCGCGCTGTTTTGTAGTTTCCACTCTGCTAGAGGCACCGTAGAGGGAAAGTCAAACTGGGTTGCAGAATTATTGCCTTTCGAGGGATAGAATGTCAATTTGCCTGCGACTAATAAAACCCCTGCAAGAGTAACAGCCAAAAGAGAAATCCTAACTGGTTTCCAATAGGTAATAGCCATTATTAATTTTATTGCTCCTGATTTTGTGGTTCGTTTTTTAAGATGGCAAACCAGCAGAATAACCCGAAAATTAATACAGCAATCATCGAAAAGACTACCGAACCATTTCCTTCGTGCCAGTATTTAAATGCTTGGGGTTGAGATAACGATACTAGCACTGCCATGAGAGAAACTCGGGCGGCATTAACTACAAATGCAATCAGGACTGCAACGATCGGCACTAGAATTTTCTGCCCCACAGTTGTCGGAAACATCAGCAAGAAAACCAGGGCTAGTCCTAACAATTGTAGAATTGCATTCACCCCCGAACAGCCGTGATATACTTCGACGCTGCCCTTTTCTAGGATGAGAAAAACTCCTTTGCGTTGAACTTCAAATCCTATATAGTGCAGGATAAAAGTTGAAACTTTTGCTGTGTATAGAGCTACATCAACAAATACTCCGATTAATCCGGGAGGAATAGCTGTATAGGCAAGAATTAGCAGTTCCTGCGAATATTGTTTCAGTCCTTTTGTGCCGGAAGCTAGCAAGGCCAGACTTATTCCTGTCAAGAAAGGCGAAGCCCTGATAAAAAAGTCGTATCCAAATATCGAAGAACTTTTGAGCAAGATGAAAGCAATTAACGATGCCCCAAAGAAACTGGCGAAAATTCCACTTTCAAAGGTTAAGGATTCGTGCCTTTCCCAAATGAGAAATGCTACAACTCCCCAAAACAGTAACATTGTGCCAAATAGGTCTGTGTCGTTGGTTCTGGAAGTCAGAGTCAGTTGCACGGCAATCAAACCGGAGGCGATGCCTAACAGCCAGTATTTCGGTTCTTGGATGTGTTTTAGCCAGTTGATTTCGGTCATTGCTGCTTTCTGTTTTTACTAAAAACTTTTAAAATGCTTAATTCGATCGCTCTTTTGAAATTATCAGCTACAAACAGTTGGTTTTATGGGCTATGGATGAAGTTTAACTAAATCTTCACATACATTGACAATTGTCAATGTATGTGATAAATGCAAAAGTCATTGTTGGTCGTTATTTGTTAGTTGTTAAGTATTAGGTGTTAATTACTGGTTTTAATAACTAATAACGAATAACCAATAACGAATAACCAATAACTAATTAGCGTATATCTTGCTGTAGTAAGTTTGATATTCCTCGGAAAGCAGGGGTTCCCACCACTCGCGATGGGCTAAGTACCATTCCACGGTCTGCCGCAAACCTTCTTCAACTGTGACTGAGGGAGTCCAACCTAACTCTGTTTTAATTTTGTTGGCATCAATAGCATAACGCCGATCGTGCCCAGCTCGATCTTTGACAAATGAGATCAGTTGTTCGCAAGGACGCGCGGGCAAATCAGCAGCTAATTCGTCCATTAGTTGGCAGAGCATTTTGACTAAATCGAGATTTTTTACCTCGTTATTGCCACCAACATTGTAGGTTTCTCCGGGCTGGCCGCGGTTGATAACGGCATCTAAGGCGCGGCAGTGGTCGAGCACGAACAGC
This sequence comes from Microcoleus sp. PH2017_08_TRC_O_A, assembly GCF_020738665.1. Lineage (NCBI taxonomy): Bacteria > Bacillati > Cyanobacteriota > Cyanophyceae > Oscillatoriales > Microcoleaceae > Microcoleus > Microcoleus sp. PH2017_08_TRC_O_A. Next base: position 98,766 of record NZ_JAEQCE010000012.1, on the reverse strand, counting down.
CAATCTCGCACGTTTTGACCGTCGCCGTATACTGGCAGCGGTTTGCCCAATAGCATATTGATGCACATTAATGGAATCAGCTTTTCGGGGAAGTGATAGGGGCCGTAATTGTTGGAACAGTTGGTGATAATTGTCGGCAGCCCGTAGGTGTGGAAATAGGCGCGGGCGAGGTGGTCGCTGCCAGCTTTGGAGGCTGAGTAGGGACTGTTGGGGGAGTAGGCGGTTGTTTCGGTAAATGCTGGGTCGTCGGGGCCGAGACTGCCGTAAACTTCGTCGGTAGAAACGTGGAGGAAGCGCATTTGTGATTTCACAGACGAATCATCAATTGCTTCCCAATGCTTGCGGAAGGCTTCTAAGAGTGTGAAGGTGCCGACTACGTTGGTTTGAACGAAGGCGCCAGGCCCGATAATCGATCGGTCAACGTGAGATTCTGCGGCAAAGTGAGCGACTGTGTTGATGTTTTCTTCTTTCAGCAAGGTATCGACTAGGGTACGATCGCAAATATCTCCCTGCACAAACCGAAAATTTTCTCCTCCTTCCAAACTTGCCAGGGTTTGTCTGTTGCCGGCGTAGGTTAAAGCGTCGAGCACGACTACTCGCGAGCCCGGATAGCTGCTGCACCAGTGATGCACAAAATTCGAGCCGATAAATCCAGCCCCGCCCGTCACCAACAATCGATGAGGATCTCGCTCCATGCCTTGATTCCCGCTGTTTGTCATAAAAATAAAAGTTTTTCCAATAACTAAGCCTTTTCAAAAGTAGCCTTAAAAGTAGTTTTTCATCAAGTGTGGGTCGCCCTGTGATTAAAATTTCTATGGTCTCATATCATTTCCGGTACGGCAGTGCCGTGTCCCTACCGTGATTAATCGTAGGGACACGGCACTGCCGTCTCCTAATTTCCGTTAATAATTCCGATGCAACCGGAAACGATATCACTTCAGATTTTCTAATTTGGGCGCGATCGCAATATTGACTCGGTTGACTTTAATTTATAACGGTTTGTTTGTCAAAACGCTTGCTAAACAGTGGTTTCAGCTTTTTTACCTGGCAACTTTAAATTTCAATGGCGATGGGGAGATGTTGGCAGTTGCGATCGATCTGTGATTTTGGTGGCGATCGCCTGTTGATAGATTTGTAAAGAGCTGTTACCATTTATTTTTTAATTATCCTTTACAATCTCCAGAGCACCATGAAGAAGTTTCAAGTGTTAGCTGGCATTGCTTCCACCGTTGCGATCGCGAGCAGCATCGCCATAGGTGACCCTGCATCTGCTTTCCCCTGTTCCTACAAAAAATCTGGGGCTGCTCAATCTGGTTCTGGGCCAACAATCGTGGGTTCCGGCGGCTCGGATCGAATGAATCCGTGGAAATCCAACAAAACAGTAGCTCTCGGTTTCCTAGGCTTGGCTGGGATTTTGGGTGGAGGTGCGGCCTACATGAGCTACCGCGCCGGTCAGCGCGCCTCTGCTGCTTGCGATGCGATGAGCGATAATTTTGAAGTTTTTGAAGAGTCGCTAGATCCGATCGCAGATACAGGTGTAGCTGAGCCAGCAGATGCGGTTGCAGGCGTTCGCGAACACCCGGAAGCTCCGGGCGGCGAGCTGGATTTGCCCGTAGCGCAAGTTGCCGAGGTGAGTTCGGAAAGTGCGATCGAACCAGTCGAAAGTGCGATCGTCTAATAGTTATCTCCAACCAAAGTATTCGCTCAGCAAGCCTCCAATTTTGCCAGATTGGAGGTTTTTTGATTTTAAATTATCGACGGCTACAATTTGCTTTGATTGCGATCGAAACACAGCTTTCCGATCGCAGATCGATCGAGAGCGCGCAATTCGATCGTCGGATTCAAAAATGCTATAAATTTAGATGACTCAAAGCAAGACAGCACGCTACCTTTGGCGATCGCTAAAAATACTCTTCAGATCAATCTGAGGGTAGACGGCAAAAGTTCCAATCGCCTGCTACGGTTTAAAATATAGCCCTACAGATGACAACTATAGGTTTTTATGAATGCTTGGCGCGATCGATTCAATCAATTTACAGGTAAAACTAGACTGGCAGTTTGCCGCGTGTTCGTTCAGCTAACAGGCGAAGAAGTTGCACCGCTGTTAGGAGTTCTCAACCGCACCGCCAGAGAAGGAATTAATGGCGATGGTGACTTAGCAATTTTAGGAGAAGGTCTTGTAGAAATTTGCAATCACCTGTTACAGTACGATAACTACTGGCAAGCCGCCGCTAATGAAGGCGATGTTTTTTGGGATGAAGGCGAAGCTGGCGATTATGTGGATGAAATTTTCACTGATTCAGCCGATCGCTATCTCAGCGAGCCTCAATACAGCACTTCTGTTTCCGATAAAAATTCCCCCTTGTCTTTGCCAGTAACTAGAAATGTGGTGGTGATGCTGACAGTCGCCTATGAAGGCGAAGTTCCGGCTCTCGAAACTGACCTCGCTGATATCGGCGCCCTGAAAGTCGGTTTAAAAGCACTGATTAATTTACATTACCAAGAAAGGCTGCGAGCTGTGCAAGTTCACTTTTCTCCCGCGCAGTTGGGAGACGAACTTACTAACGACCAAGTTTTGGTAAATTTCCCCGAACTCATTCCCCTTTAAGGAAGTCATTAGTCATTAGTTATTAGTCAGTGGTTATTTGTTGGTTATTATAATAATCCATGCCCATGCCCAATTACCAATTACCAAATATTATTTATGCTGCGAAAACTGACAATTTATTTAATGACTTTAACTTTCTTGTGGACGGCAACTGCCTGCGGTTCTCCTACGCCAGAAACTCCTGTAAATGCTCCTGCAAATCCTGCTGCAAATAGGAATGTAAACACGGTGCGTCCTGCACCAAACAATAACTTGGCTCAAGGTCAATATCCCGTACAGCAAGCTACCTACGACGATTCGGATGGCGAATACAGTTTGATGTTGCTAAATACTCCCCCCGGCAGTACCCCAGTTTACCGCACTACCGATTTGCAAATGGCTCGATTAACGGAGGAAGAAATATCGGCAGGGAAGAAAAGTTATCTAAGTCTGGATAACAATAAAGCGAGCTTGCATTTGACAGAAGATTTTAAAATTGAGTACGTTCACAACGTGACTGAAACTGTCAATAACCCTCAAACCAATCAGCCACAAACAGTGGTAGTGAGACAACAATCAGGCTTCTGGGCGCCGTTTGCTGGGGCGATCGCCGGTCAGGCGATCGGCAGTTTGTTATTTACACCGCGATATTATATGCCGCCTCTGTATCAGCCGGGGATTATGACAGGATATGGCGGGTATGGCAATACTTACGTCCAAGCTGTTAACCAATATCAAACTCGCTACCAAGCCCCGCCTGCTGCGGTGAGAAACCGTGAAGTTTTAAGGACGACCGGCCGCTTGCGATCGCCCACATCGAACGTACCAGCAAGACGCCCAGCACAGCCAGGAGCCAATCGATCGACTGGTTCTGGTTACGGCGGCAGCGATTTGAGGCGATCGCAGCCCGGTCAAAATCAAAACAGGCGCAGTCCTAGTTTTGGTAGCGGGAGGAGTTCTCGCCAACCGAGTCGCAATCGTTCTTTCGGAAGTGGCAGAAGGCGCTGATCAAAGAGATTGCAAAATAGCTGGCGATCGCACAATTGCTGAATCATTCCTGCACCTTAAAAAAGGTATGTAGTTGCGCTTGGGCGCTCTTTAAATCTCGGAAAGAGCGCCCAAGCGCAACTACATACCTAAAAAATCTTTAACTATTGTGATAGTTGCGTCCAGAAATATGAATAACTTAGATTGAGACTGTAGCCAAATTTTAGTTTAGCTTGTAGCCAACTTTTATCTATCCTCCCGATGCTACGCCACCGCAGGTGTTGACGGTGAAAACTTTGGAATAGTTGTTTGGAATAGTTGATGGGAGCGATCTCTGCCTCTGGCAGACTCAAAAAATATGTGATTTAATTGCTTTATTGATATGTAGGTGACAAGTATGTCTTCTTCACAACCCCCGTCAGGGAAAAGAAAACCTTTAGGATTTGATGAATTAATTGCGATAGTCGTTGCTTTCGGCACGATGGGAGCAATTTTCTTTTGGGTAACAGGCAGAAATCCCGATCGATTGAATGCCAGAAGTTGGCAATTTCCAGCCGTTTTTTCTCAACCTGCTGCTGAGCCTGGGAACTCTACAATATTAACGCCACCGGAGGCGATTCCCGAAGTGCGATCGCCCGCTAGAACGATCCTTCCCTCGCAACCTGATGTCGTCCCTGTGGCACCTGTAGGGCCACTTTTTCCAGTAGTTCCTCCTATGGGGACGGTTGTTGTTCCCGAAACGCCAAGTGAGCGCGAGGCTGTCCCTCCAGTCATTACCAAACCGAAAGTGGCTAAACCAAAAGCCGGGCCCGTTAAATTCTCCGATGTTCCTGACAAATATTGGGCGCGTCCATTCATTGTAGCTTTAGCCGATCGGCAATTTTTTGCTGATTTCACGGACAACAAGTTTCGGCCAGACGAACCGATTACGCGATCGGAACTAGCGCGCTTAATTCAGGGAATGTCGGACAAAGAACCGCGCCGCAAACCGATTAATTTTAAAGACGTGAAGAATAACAGTCCGATCGCTGGGGCGATCGACCACAGCGTCAAAACTGGATATCTTAAAGGATACCCAGACAATGCCTTCCGTCCCGATAAAGAAGTCCCGCGCGTGGAAGTCATCGCAGCTTTAGCTAGCGGTTTAAACCTGAAACCGTCAGCGAAAGCCAGCAGAACATTACAAGTTTATACAGACAGGAAAAAAGTGCCGAAATGGGCAGTCAACAAAGTAGCAGCAGCCACGGAAGCTGGCATTGTTGTCAACAATCCGAAACCCACTCTTTTGCAGCCTAATAAAATAGCAACTCGTGCGGAAGTAGCAGCCATGATTTACGAAGCGATGGCGAAACAAGGTAAGGTTCCTGTTAAGCCTTCTGACTATGTTATGAAGCCTGTAAAGCCATCGAAATAAGATTTTTGGGTGCAGTCGAACCAACGCCCCAGAATCGGATTTAATCGTTATTGTTTGTAGTAAGGACTTCAGTCCTTTTTTTTGTCTTTCCCGAGGACTGAAGTCCTCACTACGAAACTGGTTTGTAGTAGGGAATGCAAGTCCTTTTTCCAGATTTTCCGGGAGCATCTCAGTTTTGCATTTGTAGTGCGAGCTTAAGAGCTCGCGTATTGTACAATACGCGAGCTCTTAAGCTCGCATTCAAAGAAAAAATGCTTTTTACCAGAATGATATGCTCCCGATTTCCTGCGGACTGAAGTCCTCACTACGAACCTGGTTTGTAGTAGGGAATGCAAGTCCTTTTTCCAGATTGTTCTGCGGACTGAAGTCCTCACTACGAACCTGGTAGATTAATCTTGGAACACCATAATGCTGCCAGAATAACAAGCAACCCAAACCTGATTAGTTTCCGGATCGTAAGTAATCCCGATCGGACTTGAATTAACATTAACTGTTTGCAGCACTTTCAGGTCGCTAGTCCTCACTTTGCTAACAGTATTCGATGAATAGTTAACCACATAAATCAGTTTGCCGTCACCAGAAATCGTCATGCTGCGAGGTGCATTTCCAGTCGAAACCTTATCTATCACTTCACCAGTTGCCAAATCGATCTTTGCCACATTCCCTTCACCGTTCAAAGTGGCATACATATACTTGCCATTGGGATCTATCGTCAAATGACGCGGCGCATTACCAATATTTCTCAACCATTCTACTGAAAAGTCTAGGAGATTTACTTTCGCAATATCGGAAGAACCCATGACGGCAATATAGGCATTTTTTGAATCGGGAGTAACCACAATACCCCGAGGATATGCACCCAGTTTTACCCGCTCGACTTCGCGATTTTTATTGATATCAACTACGCTCAAATCCCAAGTACACCAATTGCTCGCGAGTACGAAGCGATTGTCAGGCGAAACAGCATTAAATTTCGGAACCGCACCTACAGGAATTATCTTTTCTATTTTCAACGTTTGGGTGTTGATGCGGTACAGGAAACTTTGGTCGTGTTTGGCTGATGGAGAACACCTATCGCTCCCGGGATTGTCAAACCCAGAACCGTACATTTGATAGTTCGATACATAGCCATATTTACCATCTGTTGAAAAGGCGGCTTCTACGGGAGAACCTTTGTAATTGCCTTTGAATTTAGAAAAGCCAAATTTTGACAAGTTTACTGTATCGGAAATAGTCTTGACTAATTTAAATTTCCTATTGTAAACGGTGATGCTGTGGCTGTACATCATGTTTTGAGCAAAAAATAAACCGTCTCCCGAATAAACTATTGATTTCGGCGATATTTTGCCGTAAATAGTTTTTTTCAAAGTCATTTTTCCTTCGGTGTTTGCAAGCCTTTTGCCGGGTAATTCATTTTCTTTTTTGTCGGAGGTTGGCGCAGCAGTTTCAGTTTTAAATGGTGGTAAAAATGGTTCTTCAAAAAGAGGCTGTTTGGGCTGATTTTTAGTTGGATCTTCGAGTTGGTTGCTGTTTTCTGTGGGGGTAGGAGATGGCGAAGGTCGATCGACTTTTGACGCTGTTTTTTCCGCAGATTCCTTGTCAGCGCTGGCGGCTGGCGACTTGCCTTTGAGGGCTGACAAGGTTTGAGGGCCGATTATTCCGTCAACTTTCAGCTTGTTGTCTGCTTGGAACTTTTTCACCGCAGCCTGGGTTACGGAACCGTAAAATCCTGTAGCCCTACCGCCAAAATGTCCTGATGCTTGCAGAGTTTTCTGTATTTCGACAACTTCCGGGCCTGAATCGCCTTTTGTCATTCTGATGGCGAGGGCGGGATAGACTAAATTTAAAATTGCGAGAGAGATTGTAAAGAAGAGTAAAGGAGTTGCAGCTAAATTTAGGTGCGTTTTGGAGTTGGGCGATCGAGTTTGAGTTGGGGGCGTTTCCCAAGTTTCAGCTAAATGCAGGTAAGCCAATCCGTCCATAGTTTTTACGGGTATTTTTGATGCTATGATACACCAGCTAATACCATTTTAGATTTTAGATTTGAGATTTTGGATTTGAGATTTGGCAATCACTGATGATATAACGGTTTGGCTCTGGTCTAGTGTTGCAGGATTTTTGTTAACCGGTATAACACATTGATTAAAACGAAAATTTAATTATAATTACACCGAGGGTGCAATCTCCAAGCAGTTTTTAATGGTGCCAGCAAGTAGGAGCGATCGACAATGTTGAGTGAGGAACAAACGGCCGCAGGATCGACAACCCAAAAATCCCGCCAGACGGTGCTGTGGGACGGTGACGGCGGACTTTGCCAGCGGGCTTGGGTAGAAATAGATTTAGCAGCTTTAACTCACAATGTAAAACAGCTTAAGCATCTATTATCTCCCAACACAGAACTGATGGCAGTTGTGAAAGCGGATGCTTACGGACACGGTGCGATCGCAGTTAGTCAAACTGCATTGCAAGCAGGCGCTAGTTGGCTGGGAGTGGCGACAATTCCCGAAGGCATAGAATTGCGGGAAGCTGGGATAGAAGCACCGATTTTGCTGTTGGGGGCAACCAATACACCGGCACAGGTAAAGGCGATCGCCCAATGGCACTTGCAACCTACTATTTGTACTGCCAAACAAGCCCTAATTTTTTCGGAAGTTCTCGTCAGTCTCAACCAATCTTTGCCCGTTCACGCTAAGTTAGATACGGGAATGTCTCGCTTGGGTACTTCTTGGCAAGACGCAACAGAATTTGTGCAATTAGTCAATGGTTTGCCAAATTTAAAATTAGCCAGCATTTACTCTCACTTGGCGACAGCCGACAGTCCCGATCGCGCCGTGATGAGAGAGCAACAGCAACGGTTCAAAAAGGCGATCGCCCAAATCCAAGCAGCAGGAATTAACCCCTGTCGCCTGCACTTGGCAAACTCTGCTGCCGCCCTCACAGACCCCGATTTGCACTACGATTTAGTACGAGCGGGTTTGGCTACCTACGGTCTTTATCCTGCTCCTCACTTGCAGGCGATCGCTTCTTTGCAGCCCGCAATGCAGGTCAAAGCCCGAGTAACGCAGGTGAAAACAATTGCAGCAGGCACCGGCGTCAGTTATGGCTATAAATTTATTGCTGGGCGCGAGACACAGATTGCCGTAGTTGGTATCGGTTATGCAGACGGGATTCCGCGCAATCTTTCTACTAAAATGCAGGTTTTAGTTAGGGGTAAATTTGTGCCGCAAGTCGGGGCCGTGACGATGGATCAATTAATGCTGGATGTGACCGATATTCCCGATTTAGAAGTCGGTGAAGTGGTGACGTTGTTGGGGAATGATGGAGAAAATAAAATTACTGCTGACGATTGGGCAGAAATCTTAGGGACTATTTCCTGGGAAATTTTGTGCGGTTTTAAACACCGATTGCCCCGCGTTACAGTAAACTGTTAACTAGCGGGAATACCGATCGCAGAGGTTGATGGCGAGGGAGCATCTCAATGAATGCAAAAAAGCAATTTCTTTACAGTGCTGTCCCCGCTCGCGATTATAGATCGCGAGCGGGGACAGCACTATAAAATCAAAACATCACAACTGAGATGCTCCCAATGGCGATCGGGACTATATTATAAGTTATACCAATTACCAATTACCAATTACCAATTACCAATTACTAATATGACAACGCTCCGCACAGTAAAACTAATATCTCAAACCTTCACCGCGCAGCTAGATGCAGAGAGAATACAGGCGATGCAAGTAGCTCAAGAATTCTCCAAAAAATTCGTAGAATTGGGGTTTCAGATTGTACCTCAAGTGCTGTGGGCGATCGGCATTTTGTTAATTACGCGATTTGCGATCGGGTTTGCGAGTAACGTGACTCGTCGAGCTCTGGGCCGCACCGAGCCCACGCTGCGGAAATTCTTAGTTCAAGCTGCCGAAATTGCGATTTTGATTGTCGGCGCAGTCGCGGCTTTGAGTCAGTTGGGAATTCAAACTACTAGCGTGGTGGCGGTAGTGGGTGCGGCGGGTTTGGCGATTGGTTTGGCGTGGCAAAATACTCTATCGCACTTTGCTGCTGGGGTAATGTTGATTAGTTTACGGCCTTTTGAGGTCGGAGATGCGATCGAAGCTACGGATGTGAAGGGAGTTGTCGATAGCATCGGGATTTTTTCAACAACCGTCGTGACGGACGATCGCATAAAAATTATTGTTCCGAATAATAATTTATTTAACGGTACACTGAAAAATACCACAGCGATGGGTACGAGGCGGGTAGACTTAAAAATTGATATTGGCGATCGGCCGATTCGTCCGATGATGGCCGAGTTACTAGAAATTGCCCATTCTCACCCGCTGGTGTTGGAAAATCCGCCCCCAACTTGTTTGGTAATCGAGATCTCTCCTGATACAACTATTCTATCCCTGCGACCCTGGTGCGCGTCGGTGGCCTACGAACAAGTGCGATCGCAAATTCAAGAACACGTCAAAGAAGCCATGAATGCCCACAAAAATCAACAACAATAAATAACTCTTTTCAAACAAACGCAGTACAAAAAAACGATTTTCGTAGAGCACTGCCCCCGTGCTGGCACTTCCAGGTTTCTGATATATAGCTGATTAAGCTGGCATCTCCTGTATTAATCAAAAATCCCAAATCCCAAATCTAAAAATCCCAAATCTAAAATGAGTAATTGGTCTCCCCAGCAAATTTTGCAAGAACCCGGTGTCAGGATGTCCGCCACCGAGAAAGAAACAATTCTCAAAAAATTTCCGCCTCCCGACGAAAAAAAACAAATCTATGCCGACGCCATTTTTGAAGGCGGCGGCGTGCGCGGACTTGCATTTTTAGGCGCACTCAGATGCTGCCACGATTTGGGCATCCGCTGGCGAAAATTGGCCGGTACTTCTGCGGGTGCAATTACTGCGGCAGTATTGGCAACAGACTTGTCAATGGACGACTTGGAGGAGTTGTTAGGACAGCTCGATTATAGCCTATTTTTAACTCAAAAAAACAGTCCTCTAATTTTAAATGGCGACCCCGCCGACGACTTGCAATCCCCAGCTTGGACGCTACTTTTCCTCACAATTAGCCGCCAGATGGGAGAATATTCTGCACAACCTTTTCGGCAGTGGTTGGAAGCAACACTTGGTAAAGGTCACTTGCACACTTTTGCCGATGTCAAACAACTGGTAAAAGAGCGGGAATTAAAAGTAGTAATATCCAACCTAACTCGCGGTGAAATGTTGGTGCTTCCCGATGACTTGCGGCGGCAAGACTCTGCCGATTCCGATCCTTTGTACCAGCAGTTGCGGCTCCAAAATCCCGAAGACTTTAGCGTAGCTGAAGCTGTGCGGCTGTCGATGAGTATTCCGCTATTTTTTGAGCCGGGAAAACTGGGCAACGACTTAATTGTCGATGGCGGAATTCTGAGCAATTTCCCGCTGTGGATTTATGACAAACAATCTGTCGGTTCGACTCCCACTATGCCCCGCTGGTTTACCTTTGGGTTTCGATTGGTCGATACTGGCATTGAGAATCAAGTTAAAATTAACACTCCGCTGTCGATGCTGGCGGCGATGTTCCGAACGATGATGAAAGCAAGAGACCGCTATCACCAGCGGGAAATGGATAAAGGGCGAGTTATTAATATTGATGTGACTGAAGCTGGGGTAACGACGACGGATTTTCACCTTGATGGCGATCGCAAGGCTAAACTATATCGATTGGGGTATGTGTCTACTAAGAGATTCTTTTTGAGTTCCAATTTTAGCTGGGAAAAGCACTTGAAGGCCAGGGGCTTTGGGGAATAGGAGAGGGGGAGAATGGGGAAATATCCCTTCCTCCTTCGACAAAACGTATACAGATTAAGGGTTTGAGGAATTTTAAAAATAGGGCTTGGCAAGAATAGGATGTGTGTGCTATAGTAAGTTACTGTCATCTTGGAGAGGTGGCTGAGTGGTCGAAAGCGGCAGATTGCTAATCTGTTAAGGGTGTTAACATCCTTCGAGGGTTCAAATCCCTCCCTCTCCGTTCTAAAACTTCCTTACCTAGCAACGACTCAAAGTCAAAAAAGGTACGTAGTTGCGCTTGAGCGCTCCGGAATTGCTAATCTAAAGCATAAAGGACAGATAAAAAAGGTACGTAGTTGCGCTTGAGCGCTCCGGAATTGCTAATCTAAAGCATAAAGGACAGACAAAAAAGGTACGTAGTTGCGATTGAGCGCTCCGGA